>JAZBOD010000448.1:0-3265 GCA_036350955.1 Desulforhopalus sp.
ATTGATAACATATTGGATTTATTGGCGAATGAGATTTCGCGGTCCGGAAGGTAGTAGCGTGTGATCGACCACCCGGTTAGGCTTAGTCCTTGTGATACGCCTTCCGCCACGACTGCCGAAGCCAACACTTGCATGGCGCCGCTCGCATCGCGGATCGTTAACGTGTCACCTGCGATCTCGAAAGTGACCCCGCTTTGCAGGGCCGCCAGATACTGCTTTTCCTGATCCATAACGCCTACAGGCTTATCGCAGAACATGCGCGTGCCTGTCAGTGAACCGACTTTGAGCGTCTTTCCGCTGGTTTGATAATCGCCGCTGTAAGAGTTGCACCCGGCATTGCCACTCACTTGTCCGTCTGTTCCAAAGGTCAAGCTGATATCGGTGCCGGTGAGGAGCGACACCAAGGCCTCCCTTCCATTGTTGTAACTGATGACCTCCCACGATGTTCCGAGCAGTCCGGCAGGCGCGCTCGGTGCAAAGATCATGGATCCGCTATCCATCTTGATTTCGAGAATCAAGTTATCACCCTTAAAGAAATACGAACTGATATTTCCCAATTGTTTGACAAATTCGTCACCCAATGATCCGGGCGGGCAGGCCGCCAGGGTGCTTGGCCCGAGCGTGACGGCCAGATGATTGCCGCTGACCGTATACGTTCCGGCTACACGATTGCAGTCGGCTTGAACGGCAACGTGGCCATTCGCCAAAAATTCAATCAAGTACTGGTTAGGGTCGATAGGTGTTTTACTGCTGCCGTCGTTCATTTGCGTGGTCGTCCATTTCCAGACAGGACCCGTCAATGGTTGTCCTGTTCCGCTTGGAGCGGGCTGTGAGGCCTGAGGTGCTTGAGTCGGCAACGAACCCTGGGTAGGGGGCGTGGCAGTCGATTGGCATGCCGTCATGAACAGACCGCCTACGATCAAGAGTGTGACAAATGGTTTACTGCGCGTCATGGTAATCCTTTTCATTAATGTTGACGGTTTCGTAAGAAGTCAGGCTGCCACACGGCTCGTACGCCGGGATGGAATCATTCAGCACCTTTTTCCAATAGAGGTCCTTGACTGTGATCGGTCGCCACTCCGACCGCAGGCGTTTGTACTTGCGGCTTGGGCTTCTCAGTCACCTCCGGACCGAGCAGGATGGCAATTGGTCGGGTCTGAGGGCTGGAGTCAAAGGCAATAATGAGGCTCATGGTAAGCGGCACCGCCAGGAATACCCCCACCGTACCCAGTACCCAGCCCCAAAACAGCAGCGAAAGGAGCACCGCCAGCGTAGAGATGCCAAGCTCTTTGCCCATCATCCTGGTTTCCAGGAAGCTGCCGATCACCGTGTTGACGACTACATAGCCCAGGGCGACCATCAAAGTGGTCGGCAGATCCGTCTGTACCAAAGCCATCAGAACGGCCGGGATCATCATCAGCATTGCGCCGGCAAAGGGGATGAAGTTCAGCAAGAAGGCCAGGATCGCCCAGAGCACGGCGAAGTCGATACCAAAAATCCACAGCCAGACCCATATACAAATCGCTGTAGCCAAGCTGGAGAGGGTTTTGATCGTTGCGTATCGTCTGATATTACTCGATAGACGTCCAAGTCGGTCCTCGGCCTCTCCGGTGAGGTGAAATGCCATCCTCAGCTTAGCTGGAAGGCCGCCCGCCTCGAGCAGCATAAAGATGACGATCAGGAGGACCAGAAGCCCGCTCCCAACGGTTTCGCTCATTTTGGCCAGAGCTATACGCACGAGCATAATCGGCAGAGCCGGGTTAAAAATTTCTTTGACAGCCTCGCGGCCGTTCTCCATACCGATATTCTCCAACCAGACGCCGAATTGATTGCTCAGAAAGATCAGCCGTTCCTGATAACCGGGCAGGCCGCGCCTGAATCCCTCCAGTTGCCCGGTAAAGATCAATGCCAAAAGACTACCACCTTCAAAGAGTACGAATATAATAACCCCCATGGCGAGCCATTTCGGCACCCGTTTGCGTACCAACCAGTTCAATGGAGAGGTGACGATGACAGCAATGAAAGCGGCAAGCAGAGTAACCGAGACGATGGATGCGACCGCGCGCAAGAAGCTCAGTGCAATGGCAATGGCCGCTATGACGATCAAGGCCTGTGATATGGCGGAAAAGTTTTTGAAGTCATTCATTTTTTAATCTCCCCCACCGCATCGCTCATGCGAAAGCGGCTGCCGTTATCGATCAACTCTTCCGAAATCTTTTTTCCGGAAAGGAGAGGGTTGATTCTTCCTTCCGGCAAAGGGCGGGTTACTATGCCCGGGCTCAAACGAAATAGGCCGCGACGCTGTAGATTTGTTATCGTAAAAATAGGATCGGACATTTTCACCCCCTTTTACAGTGACGGAATATCATGAAACCTGGCTTTTCAATAACTCATGCCCATAAGCGGAATCGACTTGAGTTTCCCGGATTCCGGACCTCCGCTCCGCCCGGATTGACGGCAACTTTCATACCGATAAAAGAAAAACCTGATTATCAAGTTTCAGGCTCATCACTGTCAGGGTCTTAGATAAGAACTTGCTTTTTGTCAAGAAAAATCTATGTACACGACAAAAAGATACTTTTTATCTGGACCCCTCGGCCTCTTTAACCCCCCCTTGTCTTCACCGCCTTAAAATTCATTTTGAATATTTTTGTTGACAAAAAGCAAGTTCCTATCTTACAAAACGATGGTATCACTTTGGCTCGCTAATTGGAAAATTATATCAGCAAAGGAGATCAACGATATGAAAAAGTCCCTCAGATCAAAATGGCAGATAACCATTATCCTTTTCCTGGCGATCACGGCTCTGATTGGTTGTCAGACGACCAGCCAGGGCGGCAGGACCGTCACCCGCGATCAAGCCCAGAGACCGTTAACCGTCTATAGCGGGACGGTTCTGAGGGTGGCCGATGTCCAGATCCAGGGCAGGGAAACCGGTGTTGGCGCGGTCGGTGGTGCGGTTGTCGGCGGTATTGTGGGAAGTACCATCGGCGGCGGGCGTGGCCGCACCCTTGCAACGACCGGCGGGGCGTTGGCCGGGGCCGCGGGCGGATCGGCCGTCGAACAAAGACGGGCAACCCGCCCGGGGCTCGAAATCGAGGTGGAACTTGACGACGGTCGGATCATGGCGATCGTGCAGGAAAAGGACGACGAATTTATTGTCGGGGATCGAGTCCGTCTGATTTCCGCGCCGGACGGCACTTTTCGTGTCCGGCAGTTAACAACCCTTAGATAAACAGAACCAGGGGGGGATGGCGTCGAAATC
>JAZBOD010000449.1:0-4931 GCA_036350955.1 Desulforhopalus sp.
GCGTTAAACTCCTCCAAGTCGGCAATGAGGGCATTCTGCAGATCAAATTCAAGCTGCTTCTTCCCTCGGGTAAGCACCTCGTCTATCTGGAGGGCGGCAAGCCGGTGAACGATGAGTTCGGCGACACTGCGCTCAATGTAGTACTCCGGATTCTTCATCGCATAGAGGTATTTGACGGCATCGTCGATGGTGTACTTTATCACCAGGGTGATGGCGACGATGTTGTTGTCTCCGGTGAGGCAGTAGGGCTCCAGATCGGTATAGTTGTAGAAGCTGTAGGCCGCACCGCCCTCCTTGAGCCTGAACCTGGAGCCGAAGTCGTTGATTATCAGGGTTTTCACCTCCCTGATCACCACCGGCTGCACCCGGTCGACGGGCCAGGGTAATTTGTAGTGCAGCCCCGGCGGGATGCTGGCATCCACCACCTTGCCGAAGCGGGTGAGGACACCAACGCTGTCGCGTTCGATCTTGTAGATCCCGCTCAAGGCGTAGGCGATCAGGGCGACGATCAGCAGCCATTTGGAGTAAACCCAGACGAGATGATGGAGTGCCCTGCCGAGAAACCTGCCGATGGTCTGTCCAGCCATGGCCTAGCGCCCCTTCTCTTCCCGGGCGATCTTCAGGTACTTGAACAGATCGGAATCGGTGGACACCACCATGGTGGTGTCCTTGCCAAGAATTGCCGAATAGGTCTCCAGGGATTTCAGGAAATTGAAAAATTCGCCGCCCTGGCGATAGGCTTCGGTGTAGATCGCCATTGACTCCTGGTCACCTTCGCCCTTCAGGATCAGGGCGTATTTCTGGGCTTCAGCGCGGATCTCGCTGGCCTCCTTCTCCGCCGCCACCGTGATTTTCTGCGCCTCCTCCTGCCCCTCGGCCTGAATTTTTTCCGCCTCCTTCTCTCGTTCCGAGCGCATCCGTTCGTAGACCGCTTCAATCACCACCCCGGGATAGGCCAACCGCTGGACGCCGGTCTTTTGTATCTCCACCCCGTACTTTTTGATGGTGTTTTCGTTGGCATCTGCCGTGACCCGCGCCTCGATGTCCGCCAGCAGAACCTTCTCGGCGTCAATATTGATGATGTTTTCTATGGAATAGTCGGACAGGACAATGCTCAATTTGGAGTTGATGATATCGCCGATACGCTGCACCGCAGTTTCCGCCTGCCCCATGGATTGAAAGAAGAGGAGCGGATCATCGATCTTCCAGAGAATAGAGCAGCCGATGATGATCGGTTTCTTGTCACCCAGCAGCAGTTGGGTCGGCGTGGTCTCAAACAGATCGGCCCGTTTGTCGAAGCGGTTGACGGTCTCGAGAATGCCAGGCAGTTTGGGGTGCAGGCCGGAATCTTTGACGATGCGCACCGGCTTGCCGAACTTGGTGATGATCGCCAGTTCATTTTCCTGCAGGGTATAGAGGGAGAAATAGCCAATCATGCCGGCCGCGACGAGCAGGCCGAACAGGGAGAGCGGTAATTTGTGCCGGTTCATTGGTTTTTGCCTTTGATCAGGTAATTTTCCATATAGATAAACCTGTCGTCGATTCCGCTGTCAGGATCGACCAGAAAAAGCTTTTTGCCGCTGAGGGTTTTTTCAGCGGCCTGTAAAAAAAGCAGATCCTTCATCACCTCACCTCCCTGCTGATAGCCTTGAAATCTGAGGAGGTAATTGCGGCTCTCACCCTCGGCGGTCTTTTTCTTTTCGACCACATAGTTCTGCGCCTCATTCTCGGTCTGCATCGCCTTGATTCTCTCCCGGGAGAGGAGCGAATGGACCTGGCGCTGCGCATCGTTGAAGTATTTTTCCCGAAGCTGGATGGCGGCGACGACATCTTCATAGGAACCGGCGAGATCAATTGGCGGGTGCAGGTCTTTCAGGCAGAACTCGACGATCTCCAGTCCGGTCCCCAGGGCGTCATTTTCCCTTTGCAGGAGTTCTTTACAGCGCAGGGTCCAATCCTGGCGCTGGTGAATCATCAGATCATAGAAGGCGGTGGTGGCAAAAATCTGGTTGAGAATGCGGTAGGAAGTTGCCGCGAGGATCTTCTCCGGCACCGTTTCCCGCATGGTGATAAAGTACTGATGGACATCCCGGATGCGATAATGGACGACGATATAGGGAAGAAAGAGGTTGTTGTCGCCGGAGATGAAGGTGCGGTTGTCGCCGTGCTCCTTGGTCCAGATCATTGCAATCTCGGCATTGCTCGCGTTGCCGACGGGAAGAGACCGCACCGCCCTGGTCTGAAAGCGCCACACCCGGTCGATCGGCAGGGGCAGTTTCAGGTGGATGCCCGGTCCGACCCCCTCCCTTGGCTCGAGCACCTTGCCGAAGCGCCGCACCAGGGCGGTTTCTCCCGGCGCAACGGTATAGAACATGGTGGAACAGTACAGCGCCAGGAGCAGGACAACGGAGGTGCGCAGCGTCCACCGCCACAGCAGAGGGAGAAAACCAAGCGCGGCTCTGAACCGTTTTCCCAGTTGGACATGCTGCTCAACCCAGGCCAGCGCCCGGCGGTAGGTTGCCGGGTGGAAAAGACACCAGACGATGGCGACGAAACGGTATTTGAAGGCCACCTCCTGCTCATTGCGGAGAATGGCCAGGCAGGTGTTGACCAGCAACTCGGAGGCAAATGCGACAATATAGACGGCGATCGACAAACCGATCCAGCGGTCGATATCGATACCGAAATGATACACCACCAGGGAGATGCCGGTCAGCAGCGAGATGGCGGTGTCGGCCCGGTTGTGCTGGCTGTCGGCGGCAAGGGCGGCGGAGTTGACCGCGGTGGCCATTCCCTCTTCGAAACGGTAGAGGAAAAAGGAGCCAAAGGAGAGCACAATGAAAATGATCCCGGTGACCAGCGGGGCATTTACCGGGGCCGGCTCGGCGGCGACGGCCCGCCAGAGAATGGCCAGGGCAGCGGCGAGCAGTACCAGGCCGATGAGGCAGGAGATCTTGAGCTCGGTGTTGATCGCGCTGAACCAGCGATAGCCTCTTTGGAAAACTCCAGGTATTGGGGCCGCCTCACCTGCTGCGGCCGGGACAGTCTCTCCGCTTTTCCCTGCCTGGTGGCGCTTTTTTCTCTCCTGCCGGTAAATAGCGGTCAGGACGAAAAGGGTTGTGGCGACATCGGCAAGGCTGTGCCAGGCCTCCGACAACACCGCGATGCTGCCGGATATGGCGGCAAGGATGAACTTGACGCCGGTGAGAACGATGATGATGGCAAAGGCAACCCAGGCCGCCTTGATTCTCTGTGACACAGTGATTCCTGAAGGAGGTGGAGTGGTTCTGCAAACCTGTGACCTGCCATTTATAGTGGGCTTTGCACAAAAATAAAAGATCCTCGGGAGGATTTAATTAAATGTTAACAATCCCCCCATTCTTTTCTGACAAAGTAGAGGGGAATGTGCCTCAGCAAAGCACTGTGAAAGAATCGAGGCATCAAACTCATAGACTGGGCCGGCGGTTGGTATTTCGCTAGTGATCAACCCGCGATGACATGTCTTTTTTGCTTGAATATGCGAGATTTTTCTTCGGGACCCGATAATTTTCCAGCACAAGCAGGCCAATAATCCGACTATTTAATTCCCGATGTTATCTTTAAACGAAACTAATCGATTCCTGATACTTTCCTGGTACGTTTTGACTGTTTTTCAAGCGATCGCAAGATCGAAATATAACACATTCATAACAAAGGAGAGTATCATGGTAAAGAAACTGTCTGCCTTGGCTTTGCTTACTGGAACCTGTTGTGCCGCGGCAAGCGCTGCTTTGGCGGCTGATGACCGGCTGTTTTCCTTAAACGATCCGATGGCTGCCTTCCTGGAAACCCGGGAGTATGCCAAACAGATGGGCGCCTCCGCTGAGTTCCGGAAAATGGAGGGGGTGGCCTTTGACAAGAAAAACAACAAGATCTACCTCGCCATGAGTTCCATTGACAAGTCAATGAGCGATGATCAGGGAGACATCAGACTCCCGGAGAACCAGTGCGGTATCGTCTATGAGGGCAAGCTTGATGCCAACTTCAACATCTCCAACCTCAAACCGATAGTAGTCGGCGGCCCCTACGACAAGTCGGTCAAATCAACCGTTGCCTCGGGATTTAAGGATCGCTGCGACGTGAACAACATTGCCAATCCCGACGGCCTCTTCGTCGACCGGCACGGCAACCTGTGGATCTCAGAAGATACCAGCAACCATACCAACAACGCATTGTGGCGCTGGGACGGCAAAAAGCTCGAGCGGTTTGCCACCGTCCCGACCGGAGCCGAAATCACCGGTATCGTCGTCACCGATAATGACGATGTAATGTTTAATATCCAGCACCCTTCGGCGATGAGCAAATTCCCCTACAACCGCGGCACGGTAGGCATTGTTAACGGTTTCAAGACCAATGACCCGTTCAGCCCGGTCGGAGTGCCCGAAGGCGACGACATCTTTGATGCCAAGGTCGCCAAGGGGACATACCAGATCCTGGCCCGAGTCGGCGAGCCGATTCCCAACGATATCTATGGGCAACGATTCGGCCAGATCAATCGCCTCGACGGCTCGCTGATGGAGATGTGCAACCACCCGGACGGCAACATGTTTCTGCCGATCACCACCAACGGCGATGAGGCCTACCTCTACACCAATTTCGAATGCCGCCCGGGCAATGTCGGCAAGATCTACATGAAGCGCAACGGTGACAAGTGGGACGTGCTGGACGGTGAGAATGTCAGTTTTGCCTCGGTCATGGGCACCTGGAACAACTGCAACGCCAGTGTTACCCCCTGGAATACCGGCCTGACCAGTGAGGAGTACGAACCGATGTCGGCCAAATCCGGCTGGCAGAAGAACGTCGATGTCATGACCGATTACCTCGGGAAACAGGCCAACCCCTACGATTACGGTTACCCGGTCGAACTGATTCCCGACCCCAAGGGCAATTCA
>JAZBOD010000450.1:0-11516 GCA_036350955.1 Desulforhopalus sp.
CGGTAGCCGGCATCCATGGCAATGCCGATGGCCACGCCGGTGCTCATGGTGTCGAGACCGATATCGTCGCAGAGAAAATCGAGCCGAGCGATAGCGTCGAGATCGTCATTGCCAATCATGCCGCCCATCGACCAGATAGTTTCGTATTCCAGCGACGAGGTGACGTATTGCCCTTTCTTGTCCACCACCACATTGGAACAGTCGATGATGCACTGGGCACAGCCCTTATGAGTTGTCTGGCCGCCACGCTCCTTGATCATCGCCGCCAAACTCTCGCCGCTGATTTTTTCCGCGCCAGCAAACTGGCCGCTTCTGGCATTGCAGGTGGGGAAAGCTCCTGCGGCGTTGATCGGCTCCACCAGAGCCGCAGTACCAAGCTCCGGCAGGATCTTGCCGCTGAATTCATCCGCCTTGACCGCCTGGGCATAGGACTTGGCGGCGGTCTTGAACGTCTCCGGATCCGCCAGCTCAATGGTATTCCGACCGCCCCGGTCGACCACCAGCGCCTTCAACCCCTTTGCCCCCATTACCGCGCCCAGGCCGCCCCGTCCGGCAGCCCGGCATGGCCGGCCGTCGAGGTCGGTAGACTGGATAGAGGCGGCGAGCAGCTGCATCTCCCCTGCCGGACCGATACAGGTGATGCTCTTTTTCTCCCCATGAATTTTCCTGAGTTCTTCGACCAGGGCGTAGGTTCGCATACCGCGAAACCGGCTACACTCCTGCAGTTGCGCACCTCCATCCTGATCAATGATGAGCTGATAGCAACTCTCCGGCTTGGCAACCTTTCCCTCGACCACCACCGCGGCGATGCTGAGCTTGGCCAGGGCATAGGCCACGGTACCACCGACATTGCTCTCCTTGATGCCGCCGGTAAGTGGGCTCTTGCCGCCCACCGATAACCTGCTGGTATTGACCAGCTGCGTCCCGGTGAAAAAACCCGGGGCAAAAACCAGCTTGTTGTTCGGCCCCAGCGGGTCGCAATCGGCAGGAACCTCATCGTTGACCAGGATTGAGGTCAGGCCGCGGCCGCCAATATCCCGGTAACGTTCAGGAACCGGCTCGTCCTGTACCGTCAGATCCGTCATGTTTACCCGCAGAAATCGCATGGTCTCCTCCTTGTTAAACTCCATAACCTCACCTGAAACCGTCACATGCCCAAAATTTTCATTCTCTCTTCCACCGTCGGACGTTCACTCCTTAAATATCCGCCAGAACGACTCCTTCATTGAATTTCAAGACGCTATACTCTCGAAGGTATCCTCTACCCGACGCAGTGTCTCGTCGATCAGTTCGTACGAAACGGTGAGTGCAGGCTCGATCCTGATCGACCGGGCATTGGTCAGGGTCCCCGCAGTCAGAACCCTGCGGCTGAACAGGCCGGAAGCCACCTTGTAACCGATCTCATCGGTCGGAAAGACCATGGCAAGCAGCAGACCTTTTCCACGGAAATCCTGGAGGATCTGTGGATATTTCTTCAGGAAGATCTCAAATCGTTGTTTGATGTATTCTCCCTTTTCAGCCGCCTGCCGAGGCAGATCCTCTTCGAGCATGACCGTGATTCCGGCCATCGCAGCCGCGCAGGCCAGTGGGTTGCCGCCAGTGGTGGTGGTGTGCATGAAGGGGTTGGGTTCGAGACATTTCCAGATCTTGGCGGTGGAGAAGAAGCCTGACATGGCGACAACGCCACCGCCCAGAGCCTTACCAAAGCACATGATATCCGGAGTGACATCCCAGTGATCGACCCCGAAGATCTTGCCGGTACGACCGAAACCGGTCTGCACCTCGTCTGCGATCAACAGGGTGTCATACTTGTCACACAGTTCACGCAGCCGTGGCCAGTAATCGCCTGGAGGCACAACCGCGCCCGCCTCGCCCTGAATCGGCTCGACCACCACGGCGGCGATGCCATCGCCGACAGTCTTGGCGGCTTTGAGCACCATCTCCACCGCCTTGGCGTCACCGAACGGTACCTGGTGTACACCCTCGAGAAGCGGCAGCAGCGGCTGACGGTAGATAGATTTGCCGATCAGGGACAGGGCACCGAGCGTCTTGCCGTGAAAACCACTGAGAGTGGAAATGAAACCCTTTCGTCCGGTATAGAGCTTAGCCAGCTTCATGGCCCCTTCGATGGCCTCGGTACCGCTGTTGGCAAAGAAACCGTACTGAATGTCACCCGGGGTCAGCTTGGCGATCACTTTAGCAAGATGGGCCCGCATGGGGTCGAGCATTTCCTGGCTGTACTGCGGACTGCGGTCCAACTGTGCCTTGGCGGCGGCAACGATCTTCGGATGCCGTATGCCATGGGAGTAGAGGCCGAAACCGCCCAGCATGTCAATGAACTCGCGACCCAGCACATCGCGCATGATCGATCCTTCACCATACCAGTCCGTCATCGAGAAATCGTTCGTTTCGGTCACTGACTTGCGATATTCGAGAAATCCCTTGTTGATATGGTTGGCAAAATTCTGGTACGTGGTCTGGGCGACCCATTTCCGATCCTCTTCACTGACCTCCCCCTCCGGGGTGGAAATCAGATCGATCATCTTCTGCGCCTCACGCCAGGCAAGCTCAACGTCGCGGTCACAAGGTCTAGTGGTCATCGTTGGAGTTTCCGATTCTCGTGTCATGATGTTACGCCTCTTCGATTGATTGATTCCTCGGGGCAAACCATTTCCCCTGAGGACGGCCCGTATGGGCAGGATGGAAGTTTGGCTGTTATGCAGTTTAGCTATTGTCCTGCACACAACCATTTAATTGATCAATCAATCAATTTTACTCACATCGCTCCCCCTTTCTCCATCGGTTGATGAACAATTGAGGGGTGCTCAAAGTATGAAAATTGTAACTGATCGATCAGTACTTCTTTGCGCTCGAGGCCTTCCCGTTAGAATACTCCCTTCGTAAGCAATTGATGCACGGAAGCCTTCACGCTGTCGGCAAAATCTTCGAACGGCTTATCATTGCGAAGAAACTGCGCCTGAAATTCCATACCCTCCATCAGGGTTACGATATAATCTGCGGCCTTTCTCGGGTCGTTCACCTCGATGATCCCATCTTCACTGAACGCCTTGAGGTTTTCTTCAAGGTAATCGCGAAGCCAAGCGAACATTTCACGCAAATGCGCGAGCGTCCGTTTATCACGGAAACTCTGGTAATAAAACCCGAAATGTACGCCGGGGTCGACGGTGCGTGACCACTGCAACGAAAAGATCAGATCCAGCAGTGCTTCGTAACGCTTCTTGGGGTCCTCGATAGCGGTGAAATCCAGCAGATGAACCGACTTGAACTTTTCGATTATCAGTTGGAAGAGCTCAAAGGTGAGGTTTTCCTTGCTCTGGAAATAGTGGTAGATGAGGCTGGTGTGAATGCCCAACTCCTTGGCGATCTTGCTTATGGAAGCGTTTTCCAGGCCTTCCCGAATGAGCACGTTATAGTATCCCTCGAGAATCTCGGGCTTGCGCATGGCAGCGTTGAGGTTTTTTCTGCTCTTCATCGCCATCCCGAAGTGCTTCCTTTTCCGGCAATTACTTGCGTTACCGCAAGGCAAGACCGGAGAGTAATTATGAAAAAGCTTTAAGAATCAGTAGCTCTGGCCATTCTCTGGAAGATGTCTACTACTGATCGATCAATTAATTATTCCCTTCTTTTCGGTATGTCAATAAAAAAATATTTACATTTTTGTGACTCTTTGGTGACTTTGGGTCACAAAAAAATCGCGGATTATCAAACACAAAAGCGACATTTGCGCTGATCCACACTTTGCCCCTTCCGAGTGGCGGATTTCCTCAATATTCTGTACAGCGAGGCCTGCGAAGCAGGACGGTTGAAGAGAAGACGATAGAGGGAAAAAATGAATACATCCCCTGAAAGCGTCATGGCTGAGGCCGGAAAAGCCGCAGCATCGTTCGGCGCGCCACCATTCTCGACCAGGATCTCTCCCGCAAAGAGCCCTTCGAACTGCAGAATTGCTGGTCAGATCGACCAGTCAGCTCCTGATGCGACCCAGCGGTGTCAGGGCACAAGGGCTTGAGCGCCCTGGCACAGGCCCCAAACCCACACCGGGTGCCTGACCCATTTCAGCCTACCCAACCGGCAAGCTCGACCATCTCGGCGAGGCAGTCGGTCCAGGTCCCTATCAGGCGATCGATATCCTCGTCGGTGGTCATCGGTGCCACCAGCATCATGTTGTGAAACGGGGTAATCAACAGACCGCGGTTGGTCAGGTACTGATGAGTATAATACATGAGCTGCCAGTCGAAATGCGCTTTTGCTTCCGTGCCGTTTTTCGGCAGATGTGGCATGAACTGCAGTTCACAACGGGCGCCGCTGCGGGTTACGCTCCAGGGAATGCTGAATTTCACCAGCATCGCTTCCAGCCCCTCTGACAGCCGGTTCTGCCCGGCGAACATCCGGTCAAAGGCCTGTGGTGTCGCCACATGTTCGAGCGTTGCCCGCATGGCGGCAACGGCAAAGGCGTTGGCCGACAGAGTGCCGCCGACCCCCATAGGATCAGAGACGCCCTTTCGGCCGAACGAATCGTTGATCCGATCGGCCACTTCGCTGGAGAGGCCATAGGCTGCAACCGGAATGCCGCCGGCAATGGCCTTGCCGATGGTTATGAAATCCGGCCGCAGGCCGTATGCCGCCGTATACCCGCCGGGGCCGTTGGAGAACGTATGGGTTTCATCGATAATCAGGTAAACGCCGTAGTGATCACAGAGCCGTTCAAGCTCGGCGAGATACCCTGTTGCCGGCAACACCATGCCGCAATTGGTCATTACCGGTTCGGCGAGAACGCAAGCGACATCTCCGTGTGCCAGTTCTCTTTCAAGAGCTTCGACATCATTGAATTCGACGACCCTGGTCAGCAGATCCTTGGCTATTCCGGGGTTCATATCGTAACCCGAACGCAGTTCCAATTGGCCGTCCGGACCGAGATGAGGCAGGGTTTCATCGAGACTGCCATGATAGCACTCGTTCATGCAGAGTACTTTGGCACGGCCGGTCAGGGTGCGACAGATGCGGATCACATAGCGGTTCGCCTCGGTTGCCGTCATGGCGACCTGCCAGACAGACAGTCCGAAACGACGATGCAGCTCCTCACCGATCCAAAGCGAGTCTTCACTCGGCATCATAGTGGTGATGCCACGCCGCACCTGGACCTCGACTGCCTTGGCCGTCGCCTCAGGTGAATGACCAAACATCGCCCCTGTGTCACCAAGGCAGAAATCAAGGTATTCGTTGTCGTCGACATCGACCAGACGGTTGCCGGACGCTTCTTTGACAAAGAGGGGGTGAGTCGTGCCCCAATCGCCCATCCATGGCATGGGGACGCCATTGAGCAGCCGGGCTTGCGCCTGCTGAAAAAGCGCCCGGGATCTGGCGGTACGATCGGCAAACAACTCTCTCTCCCTTGCCATCAGCCGGTTGAGCTCTACATCAGTGACCAGACGATAGGGGGTCTTCTTGTCGGTAATCATGCTCGTATCTCCTGCTGATGGTGAAACATCGCATTTTTAGCTGTACAATTGTTCAGTGAACCGAGTTCACTATACGACTGTTCAGTAGATTCTGCAAGAACGAGATTTCCCTCATCGATTCAGAGTGCCGTTATGAAACCAACCGCCAGCTATCCCACAATAACCCGTCAGGAGCAGAAACTCTTCACCCGTCAGAAGCTGCTGGATACGACCATCGACATCATCTCCGCTGAGGGCATGACAGGCCTGACCCTGGCCAAAGTGGCGGAGCGGGCCGGCCTGTCCCGGGGGATCTGCAATTTCCATTTCCAGACCAAGGAACAATTGATGCTCGAGGCATTCAAGACCCTGTACCGCGAGCACGAGCAGGCCTGGCGCGCCATCCTTGAGGATGAAAGACGATCGCCGGAAGAGCGCCTCAACCTCTTTATCCGAACCCTCCTGACCCCGCCACTGGCCGATCCGCGAAAACTCGCAGTATGGCTGGCCTTCTGGGGCGTCGCTCCCCATCGCCAGACCTATATCGATCTCTGCACCGAGGGAGACTGCCAGTACGAACAGGCGATTGAAGAACTCCTCCGCCAACTTTCTCCCGGACAGCAAGAAATCAATGGCCTCAGTCTCAAAACCATCGCTGTCTGGCTGACCGCCATGATCGACGGCATTCATCTCCAGTACCTGATCGCTCCCGGCCGTCTGACGCCCGACGATGCGATCAGGGCATGTCAGGCCTTCCTCGGTAGCTATTTCCAACTGTCAGAGAAAGAACCAGATGGCACTTGACCAGGCAGATGTACCTCCACAATGCTGATCGGCGGATCGGTCAACCCGGATGCCACATGTAACAGGCATTGTTCTTTATTACCGATCACTTGCCACCGTCTATCTGGAAACATGACCAGTTTCGTCCCGATATCTATCAACACCTTTCATCCTGTCAGGGCATGGCCCCCGTCGATGCCACAACCTGAATATGATCGCAGCGGGGACAGAAAAGAAAAAGATCACTTCTGGTATTTAACAGGCACTTATTTTGACTGATACACTACCTAACAGCACCCAACACCATAGAGACGGGTTATTGTATCCAATAATAAACCCCTGATCTCTTCAACGGCTCTGCCGCAGAGTGTTTTCGTCTCGGCATTGAAAAAGTGGTAGACCCAGCCGTATCCACGCTAGCCAACAGGCAACGCATCGAATCAAAGATGTATTGCAGTCGGTTCTCCCAGTTCAGCATAGGCTTTGGCTAGCAGACAGGGCCTGGGTGGCAGGGGGCCAAGCTCCGCAAGCCTTTAGAGCGTAAGTAACGCCGTATCTCCAATGATGCGAATGTCGGAAACAGTTTGTTTCTCGTGCTGAGATTGCCAGATCGAATCTCGCACAACTTGCCGATGATTCTATGTTGAAATGTCTACTGTATCTTGGAACTTCTGCTTGCCCAGATTCCTAACAACAAAATCCGAATTGGGTAGATGAGCTTGTCCATGACCATTTTTTGCCGAAGGTGGCAAGCTCTTCTTTGCAGTTGCTCCATTTCTGAACATTTTTCTGCCATTAGCCAATCCTACCCTCTAAGGAAACATCTTAAAGAAACCAAACAACAAAACTCTTCGGATTGGTAGTGCAAATCTTAACTGAGGTTCCTCAATACTGTCGTGATATCTTCAATGTCGCTTAACACACATTTTTTTTGTATATCATAGTTACTCGCTGACTATAGTTCTGCAGAGTTATTAGCCAGATACAGAAAGGATGATTTCATCGTGGAGGGCAAGCATGGAGACAGGGATCTCAAGCTACGCCGACTATTACGATCAGCAGGCAGAGATGGTCGCATGGCACGGTCCCGCCGTCGTATTTGGTCTCATCTATCCCTATGCTGATGCAGGGCAGTCCCTCTTGGATATCGGCATTGGCACCGGCTTGGGCTCTGTGCTGTTCCATAGGGCAGGCCTGCGTGTGTTCGGAATGGACAACTCAATCCCGATGCTCGTCGGGGCACGCTCAAAGGCATTCGCTCAGGATCTTCGAGAGCATGATATGACATCCATGCCGTACCCATATGACCAAGGCTCTTTCAATCATGCGATCTGCGTTGGTACGCTGCAGTTCTTTGCGGAAATAGACTCCATTTTCCTGGAGATGGGCCGTGTTGTGCGTTACGGCGGTATGTTCGGCTTCACTGTGGTTGACCGGAGGCGAGGTGAGCCCACGTCGTTCACAGCGTGCGGCGAACACACGCAGAGTGAACGTGATGTGATGATGTACCGGCATCCTGAACCAGATGTACGTGCCTTTCTCAAGGCTGCCGGCTTTGTGGTCCGAGCCGATCTTAAGTTCATTGCATTCATGAATGCAGAGAGAACTGCGCCCATTCGCATGAAAGCTTACGTGGCACAGCGGGAGCCGCGTACCTAATAACCGATAGGAGACAAACGCAGTTTATGACCTCGGCAGTCATGGCGAAGATATTGCAGAACAGGAAGTCGATGTTGAAGAGGATCTGGTGTTTTGAAAAAAGTTTGCCGACGACATGATAGATATCCTGATCTTCTTTGTGTAGGGCCGATCCTCCCCTCTCAGGAAGCCCAGCCCATTCCGTTTTTTCTCAGAATGAGATTTCCCGTACAAATCTCATGAGATTCTTTGGAAATGTTAACCCTGCAGTTGCTCCATTTCCTGCTGGCATTTCTTTGTGTCTAGCCGGTCCCAACTTGTCATGATCATCCATAGGTAAGCCTGGCCGAAGACTATCTGAAACTGCCAACAGAGACCTTTTATCCTGGCTGAGTTACGGCGTTGCTCTAGATGAACAAGAAATAGCTTGAACTCGTTGGGGGAATCTGTTTTATATTTCTATGCTTTCAAATGGACGATGGTAGATCTTCGATTGGACGATCCAATTGTTGCAATTGGACGACGTTGATTTTACGATGAGCCGTGATGGAGAAACAGAATTTCTATCCACGCTATATCCGTTATCGTGTTGAAGAAGCATTAGCGGATACGCCTGTAGTGTTGATTCATGGGCCGAGGCAGTGCGGAAAGACGACTTTGGCGAGACAGATTGGGGATGAAAAGGGATACGCCTATTTCACTTTCGATGATGACGTGCAACGGGCGGCAGCAAAGACGGATCCGGTTGGTTATGTGGCAGATCTACCGGAGCGGGCAGTGCTTGACGAAGTGCAGCGTGCTCCAGAACTGTTCACATCCTTAAAGGCTGAAGTGGATAGTCGACGGGAACCTGACAGGTTTATTCTGACTGGCTCCGCTAATGTGCTGCTGGTGCCTAAGTTGGCAGATTCGTTGGCCGGGCGCATGGAAATCTTGCGATTACATCCTTTGTCTCAAACGGAACTTGCGGGGAAGAATTCCAGTTTTCTGTCGATGTTGTTCAGAGCCGCTTTCCGAACAGGACCCTCCGGACAGCGATTGGGGCTTGCGCTTGCCGAACGGGTAGTGGCCGGGGGCTTCCCATCTGCACTTGAACGTGCTACACAACGACGGAGGATGGCATGGTATCGCGACTATACTGACACGTTGATTCAGCGTGACATACGTGACTTGGCGCGTATCAGTGCGCTGGATGCTTTACCACGCCTATTAACCTTAGCTGCGGGGCAAACCGCGTGTTTGGTGAATATTTCTGAACTAGCAGCCCCTTTCCTGATGAGCCGTCCTACTATTCGTGAATATGTAACGCTACTGTCACGGATTTTTCTGCTGGAAGAATTACCTCCATGGCACAGCAACCGCATGAAGCGTCTTATTAAGACACCCAAATTACATCTTGGCGATACTGGACTGGCCTCTACACTGCTCGGTTTGAATTCAGAAATGCTATGGAATGATCGTGCTGTATTTGGGCGGCTTTTGGAGACCTTCATCTATCAAGAGTTACGTCGACAAGCAAGCTGGCACGAAGAAACAATAGTCTTCAGTCATTTTCGAGATAAGGACAAGGTTGAAATAGATTTCGTTTTGGAATCGGGAAACCACATAACTGGAATTGAAGTTAAGGCTTCTGCAACCGTAACTGGCGATGACTTCAAAGGACTACGTAAACTTCAGGATGCAGTTCAGGAAAGGTTTGTCGCAGGTGTGGTGTTATATGACGGAGGAGCGATTGTACCATTTGGTAGCAACCTTTATGCTGTGCCAATATCCAATCTCTGGGAAACATGTTAAATTGTTTAATTCCCCTAATATCTTAGTTGCTTGTAAGATTTGATTCAGCCACGGCTGAATGGGACGATAACAACAAAAAGGCGATCTTGGAATAAAGCTTATCCATCTTCAACCGCAGATATTCTTTGGTAAGTTTCCTTTGCAGTTGCTCCATTTCTTCACAATTCTAGACAAATAACCAGTCCTACCCTCTCAGGAGGAGTCTCAACCGTGAGGTATGTTCACAGGCAGAGACTTACCAGGACAATTCTTGCAAGATTAGAGTGAAACAGCTACGCTGGAAGTCGGAATTGGAACGGCCCGGTCAGAGAGCCAATTTTGGGGACTGGTTTAAAAGCAGCTAGTTATCACTTCACCTCACCATCACCCATCCCGAAGTCGGTCAATCCCGATCGGCTGAAGGAAAATTTTGCTGCATTGGAAAAAAATCTTGACCCGGCCACGATGGCGGCCCTGGTTACACTCGATTGCCGGTATCGCTAGGTTGACGGCACCTTCTGGAACACCCCCAAAGCCGGATACACCGTCGCCGATCTCTGGGATGAACAGGAGACGGTTGATGGCTCAGTGGTGCTGATAGGTGAAGGCGGGAAGGGCGGCGGATAAAATGCGTGATAACGAATTTCACCTGCGGCCCTTTGCCGGTTCGATAACATATGCGGTCGGCGGTAACATCCGTCGTACCGGTTCGAGGGTTGAGGTGCTTTTCCGCGTGACCGGCCAATGCGAGGATATACGGGTGCAAAACCCGGGTATCGGTCCACAGCGCAGGGATGGACTATGGCAGGGAACCTGTTTTGAGGTTTTTTTCAAAGAGGCGACGGCTTCCGCCTACTGGGAGTTCAATCTCGCCCCTGGTGGTGACTGGAATCTTTACGCCTTCAGCGGGTACCGCCGCGGCATGATGGAGGAGACCCGGGTGGCAGATCTCCCCATGACAACCACCCGTGGCGGAGGGCTGCTCCAGGTTGTGGCGACCATCGATCTCGGTCTGCTGGGATTGCAGGAGGCCGAGCTGCGGCTGGCGTTGTCGGCGGTCATCCTTGATCGCCAAGGGGGACTCCGATATTGGGCCCTGGCCCATCCCGTCGATAAACCGGATTTCCACAACGATAAAGGCTTTCAACTCCACCTTGTTTGACATCCTCATGAGAAAGGCTACATTTACAGAGAGCCGTCCATATGCCACAAAGTGGCACGAAAATCAATCGTACCAAGGTGGAAGCAACGATATCAACCCAAATGATGGTGATGTTTTAACTGGCCTTCCTGATGATGACGGCACCGGCGATGACTCAGGGGCAGGACAATCAGACACAGTAGACGTCTCCGGCCGCTGCGGCAGTTGATCACGTGGGGCATGGTGCACAGGTAAAAAGTGGTGCTGCTGCGGAACATGCTGATCATGGTCAGTCTCTTTTCGAAAATAGTGCTCATTCCTGCAGACACGTCCATCACCATAAGGGGAAGATGGGCGGGACGGAGATGGGGCTTCATCGGCAGATCAAGTCTAAGATCAAGGAATTACCGGAGCAGATGACGGAGCTATCACAATTTCAACGATCGCCGAGGGGTGTGTAGGGTGCGATGGGTGGAGGTAAAAAATCAAAATCCCGAATGCTCCTGTACCGAGATACATGGAGGAGTTGGATGAAGTCGTGGCGCCAAAGCCACATGGTGGGCATCAGCAGTGTTTCACTACCTTATTCTGTCACCATCCAGCACTGCGGTAAGTGCCTTAACAGCAATGGCGGCAACGAGCGCTGTCAGGAGTAGACCGCATATTCCTATGAAAACTGCGAGCATACGTGTGGGAAGCGTCTTAGGGGCAAAGTCCCCATA
>JAZBOD010000451.1:0-3610 GCA_036350955.1 Desulforhopalus sp.
ACCCTCCTCGCTCAGCGGCATTGTCGCCTGTTTTTCGACATCGAGCTGCATCGCCCAGAGCTGGTGGCGGGCGCGGATACTGGCCACCGCCTCGACCAGTTCCAGGCGATCCTCTTCACTGACCACCATCTCCGTTTCCAACTCGAGGTAGCGGGGTCCATAACTGCGGATGATCTGCTGTTCCTCTTCAATTTGGGCGACAGATTCGCTCAGCCCGGCCCAGCTGGACTGGGCGTTGAGCAGAGCCTGGTCCTGCCTGTGGTAAAAACGGTAGGCAGTTCCAGTGAGCATTGTGGCGATGACCAGCGCTATGGCCAGCCAGAGGATGGGCCCCTGCGCTAGGCGGCGGTCAGGGTGAGCCAAGACCATTATGCCAGTGGGTATTTTCATTGCCGCCCCGGGTATTCCACTTTGAGGGAGAACTGGGCCTCAATCGCCTGGTCGCCGAGGACGGTTTTTACCGTAGCCTCGGGAGCGGTTTCGGTCGGCAGGGCGGTCGGGGTAACCCTGAGAGAATGGTCACTCTCCAGGCGGGTGATAAAATCGGTGACCCGCTGTTGGGCGTGGAGATAGCCACCACTTGGGGTAACGGCACCCTTGATTTGGGCAATCACTCCGGTTTTGCCGGCGACCAGCCAGGGGAGGATTTTCGGGATCGAGATTTTGTCGCTATCTCCGTAGTGGTCTTGAGCAGGAGAGGCTTCATCGATGATCTCCTCCGGGGCAGCTGTTTTGTCGGCGACCAGCTGCCAGGTGAATTCCGCCAACTGCAGATCGGGAAAGTCGTCAAGGGTCCTGCTGAGCATCACCATTGCCGGCAGCGGTGAGATGGTCTGGTTGCCGATACGTTGCGCCGCATCCACCACCCGCCGCATCATTTTCGCCGGCACCGGAGATTCCGGGGAGTTGGCCACCAACTCCTGGTAACGGTTTTCGAGGGCGGCTGCTTGACGATTGAGCTCCCCGGCGGCGGTGCGCTTGTTCAGTCCAATGTAGATCAGGCTGCCAGCGAGAAAAAAGGCGATGAGCAGGGTCATAACCGCCGCACTCTTCAGTCCGGTACCGATCCGCTTGAGGCGCCGGTAGCGGAGAACCGCTGGCGGTGCGTAGACATTGTCCGGCTGCCTGGAGCGGAGAATCTGCTGCAGGGTAAGCAGGGTGGGCCCATGCCGCTCGCCGTGGCTGGGATCGATGCCCAGTTCGGCACTGATCATCCCGGCCTCGTGGAACTGAAATTCGAGCAGCGGTGGGGGAGACAATCTGGCGAGGATCTTTTCAGCCATCCCGTCTGCCAGACAGGTGTGGACCTGGAGCAGTTGATCGTGGGGCAGCAGTTTCTGGCGCTCGAGATACTGCCGGGTATGTCGGCATTCGGCAAGAAGAATATCTGCGAGGCTCTCCTGGCGGGCGAGGGAGACCAGCCGGCTGAACTTGAGCTGGCCCTGCTGGAGATAACTTTGTCTGAGGCCGCTGTGTTGTTCAATGTTGATCAGCAGCAGGTGGGGAACTTTGGCCAGTTCGAGAGAGGCGGTGAGGTGTTCCGTGAGGAGCGGGGTGGAGATGATCCCGCTGATCTGCACCTTTCTGGCGAGCAGGAAATCGACCCAGTAGTCTATCGTCTGCGGATTGGTCAAGGCGCTGAACAGCATCGTGTCGTCGCGCCGGCCCCCTTTCTCTCGCCCCTGAAACCGGGCAGAACGGTAGACCGTTCCGCGAAAGAACTGGAGCAGTTTGCGGCTGAGCAGTTCCTGGCGGTCCTTGCCGCGGGTGTGGGCGAGGAGTTCGACCCGAAAATCCTCCTCGCTCAGGTCGGCGACGAGATAGAACAGGTTGGCCAGCAGTGGCTGGATGGCCCTGGCAAACTCGGCAAGCCCCTGGTCGTTTGCGACAAAGCTGCCCGCCGGGATGAGGGTGTCCTTGCGCCACAGAAAGAGTGACAACCCTCGGGAGGTAATGAGGCAGACGGTGACAGAGGCCATAGCTCAGGAGAATCGCAAAGAGTGTTGATGTCTGGATATCTTTCTGCCCTGAAAGCGTAACCTCCGTGGCAGCGTCGTCTGGTTGATCAACTGGGGCATGGTTTCCGCTGTGTGTTGGGGTTATGCTTAAAGCGATATTTTACTGATCATATCGTAAATCGGCCCGAGTACCGAGAGCATGACCCAGCCGAGAATCGCGCCGAGGATTACCGTCATTATCGGTTCGATCATCGTCTGCGCTTTGGCGATGGCATCCTGGACATCCCGATCGTAAAAATAGCTGACGTTGAGCAGGGCATCGTCCAGGGCCCCGGTGGTCTCGCCGACTCTGAGCATCCGAACCACCAGGGGGGGGAACAGCCCACTGTTTTCAAAGCTTGCAGCGATACTCGCCCCGTCCTGAATATCTTCGGCAACCTCCTGCAGGGCTTCTTTGATCACCAGATTGCCGACAATCCCCTCAGCAATCTTCAAACTGTGCAGCACCGGAATCCCTGCGGCGTACATCATGGCGAAAAAATTGGCAAAGCGTGACAGGAGGATCTTTTTGAGGATCGGCCCGATCAACCAGATCCGCAGCTTCCAGTCATCGAGACGGTAGCGGACCCGGATGCTGGCCGCCGCGAGGAATTTGATGCCGAAAAGAAGGGTGATGGGGAGCAGCAGGATCAGATACCAGTAGTTGACACAGAAATTTGAAGTGGCGATCAGGGCCCGGGTGTGGAGCGGCAGTTTCCCGCCCATTCCGGTAATGAAGGTTACCAGTTGCGGCACCAGATAGATCATCAGAAAGAAGGTGACCGCGAGCACAACCGAGCCGACAAAGGCCGGAAAGAGCAGCAGCTTTTTGGTGGTCGCCGCAAGTTCATCCTGCCACTTGATGGTCTTGGTCAGGGCGGCAAAAACCTTGGCCAGTTCGCCGGTGGCCTCACCGGCGATGACCAGGTTGACAAACAGCACGTCAAACACCTGCGGGTGGTCGGCCATCGCTGCGGAGAGGGTCTTGCCGCCCTCGATTTCACTGACCAGGTTGGCGATGACATCCTGAAAACGGGGATGTTCGATACTGTCCCGCAGATCGGCAAGCCCTTCCAGGAGCGGCACCCCAGCCTGGAGAAGCTGTTCCATATGGAAACAAAAGTTGATCAGGTCGACCCGCTGGATCTTTCGCACGCCGAAAAGCGGTTTATGCGGACTGCGGACCCGGCAGGTGATCAGGTCGAGGGCCATCTGGCGCAGGCGGTGTTCAAGGTCCTCGACATTGGCGGCATCGAGGTTGCCGTGTCTGACTTTCCCTTTGCTGGTAATGGCTTTGTAGTGATAAAGGGCCATGGTAGCGAGGAGCAGGTGGTTAATTGACCAGTCGGTCGGTCAAGTCGACCACCCGGCTGATTTCATCAAGACTGGTTGTGCCGTCGATCACCCGACGGCAGGCATCTTCGGCCAGTGGCCGAAAACCGGCGGTCAGGGCGAGGTTGAGCAATCCCCTGGTACTCAGCCTTTTGGCGATCGCCTCTTCCAGGTCCGGGGTGATTTTGAGCAGTTCCATCACCGCAGTGCGGTTTCGGTAACCCTGCTGTTCACATTCCCGGCAACCGACTGCCTGATAGATGGTGACTTCCGGCTGCTCG
>JAZBOD010000452.1:0-6185 GCA_036350955.1 Desulforhopalus sp.
CCATATCTTCTTTCTCTATTCCGGCGGCCCGAACGATAGCTTCTGCAGTTTGGCGGTGGACGAGGAAGTTCTGGCCAAATTTTTTATGCGGCGCTAGTTTGTTGCGCAGGAGGGTGGTCCGCGGAGGAGAGCTCGGTTTAGCCATAATTTCCTTAAAAATTCGGCGAATCAGCCAAGAGTGGAACGGGAAAAGACATCGGCATCGCTGCTCGCCGCGCCAAACCGCCGATAGATGTGCAGACCGGCAAGAGCGATCATCGCCGCATTATCGGTACTGTACTGCCGGTCAGGTGGAAAAAAACCGAGTCCCTCCTGGCGACAGCGAAGGTCAAAGCGTTCCCGCAGGCGATTGTTGGCGGAAACCCCACCGCCCAAGGCGATATTGCTGACTTGGCATTGCCGGGCGGCAAGGATGGTCTTCTCAACCAGGACTTCGACCACCGCCTCCTCAAAGGAAGCACAGATATCGTTCAACATGGCTTGAGAGAGCTGATGCCGCTGCTGCTCGACATGGACTCTTACTGCGGTTTTCAGGCCGCTGAAACTGAAATCAAGAGATTGACTGCCGAGCCAGGCCCGGGGGAAACGGATTGCCTCACGGTTCCCGGTCTGTGCCCGGGCAGCGACCTGGGGCCCACCAGGGTAGGGGAGTTGAAGAAGTTTGGCTACCTTGTCAAAAACCTCCCCGGCGGCATCGTCCCGGGTTCTGCCAAGCAGACGAAAGGTGCAGGTGTCCTCGGCCAGGTAGAGGGCGGAATTCCCGCCGGAGACGACCAGGGAGATATACGGGAATGGCGGGGGCTTTGCTCCGAGAAAAACCGAGAGAATATGCCCGGCGATATGGTCGACCCCGACCAGCGGGATCCGGCTGACTTGGGCGAGCGCCCTGGCATAGGAATAGCCAACCAGCAGGGATCCCACCAGGCCGGGCCCTCTGGTGGCAGCGATAAGATCGATACCGGCCAGGTCGATCCCCGCCTCTGCCAGAGCGCAATCAACCATGGGAACAATGGCCTCAAGGTGTTTTCTTGAAGCCAGTTCCGGCACAACCCCGCCAAATCTGCGGTGAATGGCATCCTGACTGGTGAGCAGCGATGAGCAGACCGTGCCGTTGTTGAGAACTGCGGCGGCGGTATCGTCACAGGAACTTTCTATGCCGAGGATATACATGCAAAGCGCTTATCGTAATTTCAGGAGCCATTGGTGCAACGATCTATCGCCCAAACCTGGCGTTCTACTCAAAATCTTATCCTCGGAATAGCAACTATGCCTGTGGTAATATTTTTCGTATGCCTTGATTTTGAGCGAAAAACTCTGTTTTGCAAAAGGCTCCCAGTTTATACAAAAAAATACTGGCCGGCGAGAAAACAGGCGGCGAGCGAAGGTGGCTGCATTGGGCATTGCCTTGGCCGAGTTCGCTTGGGCGACAAGGTTTTTATTTGAGTGTTGAGGGGATTGTGTTAATACTGTGCTGATTACTGATAATGCCTTAGAATCACCGGGGCCGACACCTGTGTGGCGCCCCCTCAAATAGACGCAGCCGATCGGCAGAGTGTATATCGTGACGGAAAAAATACAAACACTTTCTCCCCTGGTTGACCAGTTTTCTCGAACCATCTCCTATCTGCGGCTCTCCCTTACCGATCGCTGCAATCTGCGTTGCCTCTACTGCATGCCTGAAGAGGAAGCAGGAAACCCTGGGCAGCAGGTCAAAGGGGGAGCTTTTCTCCAGCACGGGGATCTGCTCAGTTACGAGGAACTGCTCAGGGTGGTGCGTCTGGCGGTCTCCTTAGGGATGAATAAAATCCGCCTCACCGGTGGCGAACCGCTGGTCCGCCGTGGGGTTCTCGATTTCATCCACGAACTGTTTCGGATTCCCGGGCTTAATGAGGTGCGGTTAACCACCAACGGGGTGCTCCTGGCCGACCATGCTGAACGGCTCTGGTCTGAGGGAGTGCGTCACCTCAATGTATCGCTTGATACCCTGCAGAGAGAAAAATTTGTCCACATTACCGGGCGGGACTACTACCAAAAGGTTCGTCAGGGAATCGATGCCGCAGTTCGCCTCGGCTTCCACATCAAGCTGAATATTGTCGCCATGCGCGGTGTCAATGATGACGAGTTTCTCGATTTTGGCCGGCTGGCTCTGACTGAACCCTTCCAGGTCCGGTTTATCGAGTTTATGCCGGTGGGGGAAAAAAGCAGCTGGCGCAGAGACCAGTTTATTGCCGCAGAAGATATCAAAGCGCGGATTGCCGGCCTTGGCCAGATGCAGCCTTTTCAGCGCAAGCACAGTGAAGGCCCGGCTCGGGTGTATCACCTGATCGACGCCCAGGGGAGAAAAGGGGTGGTCGGTTTCATTAGTCCGATCAGCCACCATTTTTGTGATCAGTGCAATCGCCTGCGCCTTACCTCTGAAGGCAAGCTCCGCGCCTGTCTGCTCAGTGACCAGGAGAGTGATTTGAAGGCATTGCTGCGAGGCGGAGCCGAGGATCGGGAGATCGTCAACAGAATAAAACAGACCATCTTCAACAAACCCCAGGGGCATACTCTCCAGGAAGGTATTGCCGGAAGGGGGGCAAGGACGGTCTGTTCCGGTCAGATGTCACGCATCGGTGGCTGAAAAATCACTCTGCGGGTACGAGCCAAGCCACTCAAAGTAAGAACACATCGACTTCAGGCTGGCGCAGCCCCTGGCAATCTTCGGGTCATCGATGTGGCCAAGCATGTCAAGGAAGAACAGGTATTTCCACTGCTTGCCCTTGATCGGCCGTGATTCGATCTTGGCCAGGTTGATATCCTCCTCGGAGAGTGCGGTGAGAATCGCATTGAGCGAACCCGGTTGGTCCATCAGGCCGATCAGCAGCGAAGTCCGGTCTCGCCCGCTGCGGGAAGGTGAACGTTTGCCGATGACCAGAAAACGCGTGGTATTGCCGCGGTAATCCTCGATTCCCTGGACCACCACCTGCAATTCGTAGGTCTTGATTGCCAGGGAAGAGGCAATCGCGCCGATGTTCGGGTTGTTTGCCGCCATCTGCGCCGCCGCACCGGTGGAGAAAACCTGCAGAGTGGGTACTGATGGCAGGTGCTTGCGCAGCCAGTCCCGGCATTGAGCCAACGGCTGGGCGTGTGAGGCGACGGTCTGGATGTCGGCCATGTTGCCGGAGCGGCAGACCAGATTGTGGCTGATTTCCAGCTGCAGCTCTCCGCAGATCTGCACTTTATACTTCATGAAACAGTCCAGGGTGGAAAATACCGCCCCTTCAATGGAATTTTCCACCGGGACGATACCATAGCCGGTGCGGCCTTTTTCCACCTCGGCAAAGACATCGTCAATGGTCTCCATCGCCTTGTAGTCAGCGGCATGGCCGAAATATTTGACCGCAGCAAGATGACTGAAGGTGGCATCTGGACCGAGAAAGGCAACGATGGCCTTTTTCTGGGAGAGGCGACAGGTGGTGATGATTTCGTGAAAGATTGATTTGAGCGCGTCGGCCGGAAAGACCTCGTTGTTCGCCTGAAGGAGGCGCCCGTAGATCTCTCTTTCCCGCAGCGGGTCCCATTGCGCCCGTTTACTCTCATCTTTTAGCCGGCCAATCTCCTTGGCACAGGTGAGCCGCTGCTTGAGCAGGCTGAGAATTTCGTCGTCGATGGTGTCAATTCTCTCCCGAACCGACAAGATTGCACTCTTTTGCTCTTCGCCCATGCTGCTCCTCAGCGATTTTGGCACCTCCGCGAACTACCCGGTCAACAGACCAGGCAGTCTGCCGACCGTCGGTGGCAGACGTGTACGCGTTCAACGGTGGGATAATTTTTCTGCTTAATTGAGACTTCCCTTCCCCGGGTGGCTTTCGCCGGGCTAGCTTAGGCAAAAGAAAGTGCTATGTCAAGCCGGAAAAGCGCAGTATATTGCCCGGGGCGCTGTGGTCCAGCTACCGGGAGATCCATATCCCATGCGCACCACAGTCTGAACAGGTGGCACGGGAAAATTTTCGCCTTGGAGCGACAACGCGCCGATGTGCCTCGGAAATGAACCAACCTCATCCCAATAATCAGGTTTACCAGGAATCCGATGACTGAGAAAAAGACCGAAAAGAGTTACGAGCAGATCAATGCCCGAATCAGGGCAGGGGAAGCGGTAGTGGTCACCGCCGAAGAGATGGTCGAAATTGTTCGGAAAAACGGCCCGGAAGGGGCGGCACGAAAAGTTGATGTGGTGACCACCGGAACCTTTGCGCCGATGTGCTCTTCCGGCATGTTTTTTAATTTTGGCCAAATGACCCCGACCATCAAGGCATCTAAGGTCTGGATCAATAAAGTTCCGGCCTATGCCGGTCTTGCCGCAGTCGATGCCTACCTCGGGGCTACCGAACCCGCCGAAGATGATCCGTTAAACAAAATCTATCCAGGTGAATTCCGGTATGGTGGAGGCCATGTCATTGAAGATCTCCTCAAAGGCGAAAAACTGCTCCTCGAGGCCAAGGCATATGGCACCGCCTGCTATGCAGCCCGTAAGATGAAAAAGGAGGTGGGGCTTGCCGATCTCTCCTACGCCCTGCTCTGCAATCCCCGTAATGGCTATCAAAACTACAACTGTGCGGTAAACCTTTCCGATAAGGCGGTGTACACCTACATGGGTATGCTCAAACCCAACTGCCGCAGCGCCAACTACTGCAGTGCCGGTGAACTGAGCCCGTTGATGAATGATCCCCTCTACCGGACCATCGGGGTAGGAACGAGGATTTTTCTCGGCGGGGGCTATGGCTATGTCACCTGGCGGGGTACCCAGCACAACCCAGCCGCACCGCGGGGGAGCAATGGTGTGCCGCGCAAACCGGCGTGGACCTTGATGGTCCAGGGCGATCTGAAGCAGATGTCGGCGGAGTGGTTGCGCGGAGTGTCGATCCTTGGTTACGGCAGCTCACTGGCGGTGGGCCTTGGTATTCCCATCCCGGTACTCAATGCGGAAATGGCCGCTTTTACCGGAGTGGCCGACGAAGAGATCTACACCCAGATTGTCGACTACGGTCACGACTATACCAATGGCGTCAACCGGAGCTATGGTGAGGTCAATTACGCCCAGTTGAAAAGCGGGGAGATTGAGATTCACGGCAAGAAGGTCCAGACGGTACCCTTGTCGAGCGTGGTAAAAGCCCGAGAAATTGCTGAAATTCTAAAAAAGAAAATATCCTCGGGCAGTTTTACCCTTAATCCGCCGGCGGAATTGCTCCCAGACGGTTCGATGCTGTGAAAACGCCTCCCGCCGCCGGGGCACAGGCCAAATTTGCCCGTCTGCGCCAGTTGCTTGCCGAAGGGCCAAGCCTTGCCGTGGCCTGTTCCGGTGGGGTTGACTCGACATTTTTGCTCTACGCTGCCGTAAAAGCCCTGCCACCCGACAGGGTATCTGCCTGGCACTGCCGATCGGCGCTTGCGTCCTCCGCCGCATTGGCCGGCTGTCGGCAGATTTTTGGCCTTGAGGTGTTTGCGCAAATCCGCCGGGTTGAGCTGGTTGTCGACCCGTTCACCTGGGAAGGATTTGCTGAAAACCACGAAAATCGTTGCTATATCTGTAAAAAGGGCATGTATCAGGCCCTGCAAAATACCCTCAGGGACGGTTTTCAGCTGGCGGACGGGACCAACCTCGATGATTTGTCGCAGCACCGTCCAGGACTGCGCGCCCTTCGTGAACTTCGGGTGCTGACGCCGCTGGTTGATGCCGGTTTGACCAAAGAGGAGATCCGTCAGCTGGCCGAAGATGCCGGGCTGCCCAATCACCACTGGCCGGCAGACTCCTGTCTGGCAACCCGAATCGTTCAGGGCAGTCTGATTACCCCGGATACCCTGAGCTGCATTGAAAAGGCAGAAGAGTTTGTCAAGGCGAGGGGTTTTTTCGGTTGTCGGGTGCGATTGTCCGGTTCGGTGGCTGTGGTGGAATTGGCCGCAGCGGACATCAGCAGATTCGCCGAAGAGGCGAACCGAAACAAGGTTTTAGAATATTTCCGATCGCTTGCCATTGATCTGGTTCATCTCAACTTGAGTGGCCGATAAGCCCATCGGAGGAAAAAGAAGACTTATTGGAACCCGACCAAATTATTGCTTGATTCTGGTTTGCGATTCAATTATGGTGCCGAGTTATGGATCTAATCCCTTGAATACAGAGGGTTGTAGGGCTGTTGTGGTTGTCA
>JAZBOD010000453.1:0-3637 GCA_036350955.1 Desulforhopalus sp.
AAAGAGTTACTGTCGAGTAAATATGCAGTTTCTTGACCATTACCAATCCCTGTCCAGATTCTTGCCGGTGGTTTGCCGGCCGGCCGGGAGCCAGTTGAGATCGCCCTCTTCATTTTTTAGTGCCCTGAGGAGCTGTTGTGCCTCTTCCCGGCTCATGCCTAAAGGGAGACGATCCTCTTCCCCGTCATGGTGATACGCCTGATTTGCGGCGGCCCGAGGGGCCGACTCCCCCTCTCCTTCACCGTCTGGGGCAGGCGTATTTACGGTGGTCTCGCTTTGCGACACTGGTGCCGTGCCTGGCGGCTGTGGTGAGGGCTGTGCCGTGGCGGTATCCTCCTGGTTGTCCTTTTCCTGCTGGCTGTCACCGGCGGTCGCTCTCCTTCCCTGTTCCGTGGTCGACGGTCGGTCTCCACTCTCCGGCTGATTGCCTTCATGCCCCGAGCTGTGCTGATTTTCCTGGTTCTGCTGGTTCTGCTGGTTCTGCCGGTCATTTCGGTCCTGTTGGTCCTGCTGGCCCTGCTGGTCCTGTTGTTCGTTCCGGTTTTGCCGGTTCTGCTGATTCCGCTCAGCCGACGCCTCTTTGAGCTGTTCGCGGAGGGTTTCCAGGCGCTGCTGAACCAGCTCCCGGTTGGCGGCGGCTGTTTCATCCCCGGGATTAAGGGCGGTGGCCGCCTCAAACGATGTCAGCGCCTCTTGCCACAGTTCGGCTGCGGCGGTGGGATTCCCGGGGAGGAGTTCCGCCCCTTTCCGGAACTGGCTGTTACCGCGGTTGGCATAGGCCTTGCTCTGCAGCAGGGGGTCGCCCTGCGGCAGAGCTTTGGAGAACGAATCAATCGCTTCGTCATAACGCCCGAGGCGGTGAGCGGTGGTGCCGAAGTTGTAGAGCAGCACCGGATCGTCCGGCGATTTTCGCAGTTTTTTCTGGTAGTACTGCGCCGCGGTGTCATAGTCTCCCTGCCGGTATGCTTCATCGGCACCGGCCATGGCCCGGTCGGCGCTGGCAAAGAGGGTGAGCAGGGCGAGAGCTGCGATCCCCTTTCGGCGGAACAACTGGCGCAATTGCCGGAGTCCGCGGCCCACAGGCCGAGCTTTATTCCGCCGCTCGCCAAGGAAAAATTCGCCAATGAGGAGGAACAGAGCGAGGGCGATCGGCCAGCCAAAGCGCTCCACCGGGACTTTTTTCTGTCGTTCAGTCAGCTCATCTTTGGGAATGAGGGCGAGTTTTTCTCGATAAATCGCCTCGAGTCCCTCACCGGAGTCACCCAGGGGCAGTGAAATCCCTCCGCCGGCTGCGGCGATCTGGGCGAGCATTGCCTCGTCCAGCCTGGAGGTGACGAAGTTGCCTTGCGGGTCCTGGACAAAACCGCCGCCACCGGGAAGGGGAATCAGCTCCCCTTCCCGGCTGCCGATGCCGAGAGTGTGGATGGTCAGCCCCTCGCCTGCCGCCTGTTCGGCGGCGTGGATCGCTTCACCGCGAAGATTTTCGCCATCGCTGAGAATGATCAAAATCTTGTGGTTGGTGGCATCGTCAAGGATCTTTACCGCCTGGTCGATGACTGCGGCGATATTGGTGCCTCCTACCGGGATAATCTCGGTATTTACCGCCTGGAGAGTATCGGCAAAGGCTTCGTAGTCGAGGGTCAGGGGACAGAGGAGAAAGGCAGAGCCGGCAAAGGGAACCAGGCCGACCCGGTCACCGTCGAGTTGCTGGGTGAAGTCGAGGATGGCCAGACGGGCCCGTTCAAGGCGGTTTGGCCTGACATCCTCGGCCAGCATGCTCCGCGAGGTGTCGAGGGCAAAAAGCAGGTCGATTCCCCGACGTTTTACCTCGACCCACTGGTAGTCCCACTGCGGCCGTGCCAGGGCGATGAAGAGGAGGAAGACGGCAGCCAGCAGGAGGAGATCTTTCAGCCTTCTCCTGGTGGTGGAAACGGCAGTGGTGAGCGGGCCGAGCAGTTCCTCGCCGACGAAACGGCCGAGGTTGGCATTCCGCTGATTTTTCAGGAGGCGGAGGATTGCCGCTCCTGCCAGGCAGGCGGCTGTTCCAACAACTATCCAGAGAGGTTCGGCAAAAGTCATCGCGATAGCTCAAGGGAGTTTGCGGCGGCTGCGAAAGCTCTCCAGGGCGAGGAGCAGCAGCGCTCCGCCAACCAAGAGTCCGTACAGCTCCCGATAACTGGTAAACTGGTTGATGCTCCGGGTGGTGGTTTCCATGCTGTTGATTGCCTGGTAAACCCGGTCGAGAGAGCTGCTGTCTGTTGCCCGGAAATAGATGGCCCCGGTCATCTCGGCAACCTCGGTGAGGGCCTTTTCATCAATGTCGACCTTGGCGCGGAGTATCCGGCGTCGGCCAAAGGCGTCGGTCACCGGTATCGGTGCCTCGCCGCGGCTGCCGGCGCCGATGGTGTAGACCTTGATTCCGAGGGTCGCCGCCGCTTCGGCAGCAACGCTGGGAGGCACACTGCCGGCGTTATTCATCCCGTCGGTGAGCAGGATCAGAATGCGCGATTTGGCGCTCTGGTCAAGCAGCCGGCGGGTTCCGCTGCCGATTGCCGAACCGATCGCCGTACCGTCTTCAACCATGCCTATTTGCAGGGCTGCCAAACGGTTTTGTAACCACTGGTGGTCAAGGGTCAGGGGGCTGACCAGATAGGGCCGGCCGGCAAAGGCGAGCAGGCCGATCCGGTCATTGGGCCGTTCGTCGATGAATCGGCTGACGACCTGTTTGACGACCGCCAACCGGTTGACCTGTTGCCCGTCGAGGGTAAAATCCATTGCCTCCATCGATCCAGAGACATCGACGGCGAGGAGGATGTCGATGCCGCTGGCTTCCACCTCCGTCCGGCCACTGCCGATCTGTGGTCGGGCAATGGCGAAGATCAACAGGGCGAGAACCGCCAGCCGCAACAGCAGCTGCCAGCCGGCTGGGCGGATTCTTCCCGGGTGTCCCAGGGTGGCGGCCAGGGAAGTGGAAGAGAAGAGCAGGGCCGGGCCTGGGCCGCGGCGTCCGCGGAGCAGGGCGAGCAACGGCAGCAGGGCGAGCAGAGCGAGGAGTTCGGGGTGAAGAAATCTCATGGGCCCTCCCCTGCTGTTTCTGGTCGGGATTTTTCGATCAACCTGCGGATTTGCGATTCCACCTCGACCAGCGCATCGGCTTCCGGGGGGAGGCGGGCAAATTTCGCCAGATCTGCCCGTCTCAGGCAGATCTCTATCTCGCTGTGCAGGCTTGCGCTGTCGGCACATTTTCCCTTTAGCGCGAGGAGCAGTTCATCGGTGGTCTGGCAGGTCGAAGTGATACCGAAACGTGCCTCGAGATAACCGCGTAAAATCTGGCTGACCCGGGCCATATAACTCAGAGCCTGCTCCGGTTTGCGCTGGCAGGAGGCTTCGTCGAGTTCCCGCAGGGCCTTTTCCCAGGGAGCCGGGAGGGGGGGTGGCGTAGGTCGACGCCGTCTGCGCCAGACCAGAAAGAGCAGGGCGAGTGCCGGGAGGAAGAACAGGGCTGTGCCGATAAGGAGCTCTGCTGGCCAGCCAGTCAGCGGTATCGGACCATGAATTTCCCGCAAGCCATCTAAAATACTCTTTGTATCGCCAGAAAAAGGGCCGGCAGACAGCTGCTGGTGGAGATCCATCACCG
>JAZBOD010000454.1:0-7501 GCA_036350955.1 Desulforhopalus sp.
ATGCCGATCAGCCAGTCCGATTCCGACCGGCACAGGGCGGTATCCTCAAGGGGTTGCATTTCCTGGTCTTCACGAAGAGAGGCCAGTGCCTTTTTTATCGCCTCGCTGGTCATCGACTGCAGCCAGAGACGTTTGAAGGTTTTTTTGGCAACCGCACTATTCCAGACGAACTTAACGATATACTTAAAGATCAGTTCGCCTTCCCGCCCGGCATCACAGGCATTGACGATTTCGTTGATATCCTTGCGGCGGATAAGTTTTTGCAGGGCACTGAGTTGAGTTTTGGTGCCGTCGAGCCCTTTGAGTGGAAAGGACTCCGGCAGAATCGGCAGGAGGTTGATATCCCATTTCTGGTACTTGGGGTCAATCTGTTCCGGATAGCAGATAGAGACCAGATGGCCTATCGCATAGGAGACCACATAGCGGCTCCCCTCGAAGTGGGTTTTTTCTTTGGTAAAGGAATCGCCGAGTACTTTGATTAAGTCTCCAGCAACGCTAGGTTTTTCGGCGATTATAAGGGTTTTCATCGAGTTGTTTTTTTTGACAAATCTGCACAATGTCCACCTGTGTCGCGAGGTAATTGAAACCAGAGGCGGAGAACTGTGCGGTGCCTGCCCTGTCGGTTATGGCGCTACGCAATGTAGGCCAGCGAGGCGGGTTTTCTCCGCCTGTTGAGGTGCGGACCAGCCGCAAATAGGGTAGATGTTGAAACTGCCGATGTATTAAAGGCAGCGTCGGGGTTTGTCAAATAGAATTTTCTTTGCTGAAAACCAGATAGAGGTGTTGTCCGGCAAGGGTGAGAGGCGAAAATTCCTTTTGCCTGGCGACGGTTATCTTCGCCGGCCGAGACCAGACAGGATAAGAATAGAGAGTAATTTTCAAAAAGGATATCTGCTTATCCGTTGTACTTTGCTCTCTGTTCGAAAACCAAAATTACTCCCCTCCCACAGTAGAGGGGATAAGTACCTTCACGAAAATCATTCCTAAAATGCACGAAATGAACATCTCAGGTAGTAAGATGCTTCTTTCGACTTGACAATTTCTGGGGTATATGTTCATAGTAGCGGTTGTTTGGCTTGTTTTGTTCGTCACCACCCACGTCGGCACCTCCTATTTTATTCGGGGGGTCGGCAATGAACCGGAGGGTGCGTGGCGGAATCTGGGTATACCGCTTGGGAGTTGGTCTGGCGGGTTGTTCCTGAAGTGGGCTTTGCCCGCTTTTTTTTATGTCCTCGCCATGGCCTGGCAGAATGAAAAGTGCTGGGCAGAGGTGGTCGGGAGTGGGCAATGAGTGAACTGGTACTGGATAAGGTCCGTGATTACCTCCTGACGCTTCTCCCGTCCCTGGGGCTTGAGCTGTTTGACCTGCAGTTTCGCCGTGAGGGACATGGCTGGGTGCTGCGAGTTTTTATCGACGGGCCGGAGTCGATCAGTCTTGACCACTGCACCGCAGTCAGCCGCGAACTGAGTCAGTACCTGGATGTGGAGGATCTCATTGGTCATGCCTATCATCTTGAGGTCTCTTCTCCAGGGCTGGAGCGCCCTCTGCGCAACCTCGGGGAGTTTGAGCGTTTCTGTGGGAAAAAGGTGAAGATTCGGCTGCATGACGCCATTGATGAGCGGAAGATATTTGAAGGGATTCTCACCGCGGTAGTTGGCGACCGGATCTCCCTTGACTTGGCGGAAGGTGGTTCGGCGGAGTTTTCCCATACGATGATCAGTAAGGCCAGGCTGGCACTGTAGATTGAGGCCGAATGGCCGATGGAGTGGCCCTCTTCGCACGGCGGAGTTGAAAGTCATACAGACGGAGTGAGCGAATGCTATCAGATTTAAAGCGCATAATCGACCAGATCAGCAGAGATCGAGGTTTTGACAAAACTCTCTTGATTGAGGCTATTGAGGAGGCGGTACAGTCCGCCGCCAGAAAGAAATTCGGCAGCCGTCGTGAAATAGAGGTGCGCTATAACGAAGAGTTCGGTGAGGTCGAGGTTTTTCAGTTTCGTCGTGTCGTCGAAGAGGTTGAGGACGACCAGACCGAGATATCTCTGGAAGATGCCCTGGTTCTTGATCCGGAAGTTCAGCTTGACGACGAACTGGGTGAGAAGATGATGGACGTCAGCGATCTCGGCCGGATCGCCGCCCAATCTGCCAAGCAGGTGATAATCCACCGGATGAAAGACGCCGAACGGGAAGTTATCTACGGTATGTTCAAAGACCGGATCGGTGAAGTGGTCAGCGGCATCGTCCAGCGTTTTGAACGGGGAAACATGATTGTCAATCTCGGTCGTACCGATGCCATTCTCCCGAAGGATCAGCAGATTCCCAAACGTTCATTCAAGCAGGGTGACCGAATCCGCGCCTACTTGATGGAGGTCCGTCAGACCTCGAGGGATTCCCAGTTGATTCTTTCCAGGACCTGTGACGAATTTCTCGCCAAGCTCTTTCAACTGGAAGTCCCGGAAATGGCAGAAGGTATCGTTCGGGTCATGGGGGTCAGCCGTGAACCAGGCTTTCGCGCAAAAATTGCGGTAAGCTCGTCGGAGAGCGATGTCGATCTGGTAGGCGCCTGTGTCGGCATGAAAGGCAGCCGGGTTCAGAACGTGGTGCAGGAGTTGCAGGGGGAGAGAATCGACATCGTCACCTGGAGTCCTGACCCTGCCAAGTATGTCTACAATGCCCTGGCGCCCGCCCACGTCAGTATGGTGATGGCCGACGAAGATGCTAAAACCCTGCTGGTCGTGGTGCCCAATGACCAGCTTTCCCTGGCTATTGGCCGACAGGGACAGAACGTTCGGCTCGCCTCAAAACTGATCGGCTGGCGCATTGATGTCAAAAGCGAACAGCGTTATGCGAACCTCGCCGACGAAGGGTATCAGTCACTGTTGGCCCTGCCGGGTGTGGATGAGGCGCTGGCCGACCAGCTTTTTGCCAGGGGGATCACCTCCACAGCGATTCTCGAGGTTCAGTCGGTTGAGGAGCTTCAGGTGATCCGGGCAATTGACGAGGAGTTTGCCCAGCGGCTCATTGATGAGGCGAAACTCCGTCCCTTCACCGGGGTAAGCCGGATTATCGAGCCGCCGAAAGCAGCGAAAACAGAAGAGCCTGTGGCCACCGAAGAAGAGATGGCGCCGGTGGCTCCAGTGGATACCGCGGAAGAGGTGCAGCCGGCAGACCAAGCGGTAGAGTTGTCTGGTAAAGAGGAGAGCACCCTGGTAAACGAGGCAGACGAGGGCAACCGCGAATCGAAGTAATGGCCGAGCCTTTACGGAGTTGTTGCGCCTGTCGAGTAAAAAAGATGAAAAAGGATCTGCAACGTTTTGTCTTGCAGGATGGGGTGGTGACAGCCGATCCTCGGCAGGTGATGCAGGGAAGGGGTGCGTATTGTTGCCCTGATGAGGTATGCCTTCGGCAGGTGTTGACCCGGAAAAAGATGTGGAAAAGAATGTTTCGTCTTTAATATAAAGAGATACAGTTGTCTCCCAGCACTCGGGCTGATGCAGATTGTTGCCGGTGAAGCAGGAAATGATTGTCGTGATTCATACAGGAGCAGGGAATGAGTAAAATCAGGGTGTATGAACTGGCCAAAGAAGCCGGAATGAGCAGCAAGGCGCTGGCCGAAAAATTGCTCGAGTTGGGCTACGATATTAAAGGGCACAGTTCATCGGTGGACGAGAAGACCGCCGCGAAGATCCGGAGCACAGTTCTCAAGGCAGGGACTGTCGGCTCTGCGACGAGACGGACTGAAGAGAAAAAACCGAGCGCAACTCCTGTTCGTCGGCCGACCACAGTCATTCGCCGCCGGCCAAAAGCCGTTGAGCAGCCTGAAGAAGACCTGGCTGCATCTGCTCCGCCTGAAGAAGAGTCGACTGTCGTTGTTTCGGCCAGGCCGGACAGTGCCGGAAACGAAGGTACTGCCACCACAGAGGAAACCACCGTCCTGCCGGTTACACCGGAAATCGTCGCCGAAGAAACAGGGAGCCCGGCGCCTCTGGAAACTGCAACTGAGAAGGTGGTTTGCCCAGCAGCCGTTGCCGATGAACAGCCTCCGGTTGACGCTGCCTCCGCAGAAACCACCGACGCTGCTCCGCCTCAAAGTGATTTGGCCGAGGAAACAACAGATGCTGGCGAAACCGAGGAGGAGATCGATAAAAAGGCTCCACCCCGGAAACCGATGGCGCGGGTTGTACGGACCATAGAACTCCCCGGAATGAACGAGGAGGAGGTTTCCACGCCGAAGCGAAGGCCGGCGCCGGCAATTCCTGTGTCACGCCGCCCGGCAGCACCAGGGCCTGAAGTCACTGCTGGTGGGGATGCTGCTTCCCGGGCGAAAAAGAAGGCGAAAAAAGGGGTTTCTCCCGCCGATGACAGTAAAGATGCCGATTTTCGCCGAGGTGGGAAAAAAGGCCAGAAAAATGTCAAATTTACCCATTTTGCTCAGGATTACCAGGCGCGTGAAGGGGCCAGGCGGGGCAAAAAGGGGCGGCGGGCCAAACCAGTTGCGCCTCCGGCAGAGATGAAAGCCAGCAAGAAACGGTTTAAGGTATACGACACTATCAGTGTTGGCGACCTGGCGCAGAAAATGAAAGTCAAAGCCAGTGACGTGATTGCCCGGTTGATGGGGCTGGGAGTGATGGCGACCATTAACCAGCCGGTTGACACCGACACCGCAATGCTGATCGCCACCGATTTTGGTTACGAAGTTGAGCAGGGGATTACCGAAGAGATCGGTATTCAACTGCTTCACGAGGCGGAAGAGGGTGGTGAGCAGCAGACTCGGCCTCCGGTGGTAACGGTGATGGGCCATGTCGACCACGGCAAGACCTCGATTCTTGATGCCATCCGGAAAACCGACGTTGCTCTCGGCGAGGCCGGCGGAATAACCCAGCATATCGGCGCATATCACGTCCGCTCAAGTGCCGGTGACGTCACCTTTGTCGATACCCCGGGCCACGCCGCATTTACCGAAATGCGTTCACGTGGCGCCCAGGTAACCGATATCGTTATTCTGGTCGTCGCCGCCGATGACGGGGTTATGGACCAGACCCGTGAGGCAATCCATCACGCCCAGGCAGCCGATGTGCCGATTATTGTCGCGGTCAATAAGATCGACAAGGAGAATGCCGATGTCGACCGGGTCAAGCGCGAACTCTCCGATCTCAAGCTGATGCCGGAGGATTGGGGTGGGGACACCATGTATGTCGAGACTTCGGCGAAACAAAACATCGGAATCGATAACCTCCTCGAAGCGATCCAGATTCTTGCTGAAGTGCTGGAATTGCGTGCCGACGTTAACCGCAAGGCCCGGGGCAGGGTCGTCGAAGCGCAACTGCACAAGGGCCGCGGACCAGTGGCCACCGTACTGATTCAGGATGGTACCTTAAATCTTGGCGATTATTTTATCGTCGGACAGAACAGCGGCAAAGTCCGGGCGATGCTTGACGACAAGGGACGCAAGATCAAAGAAGCCGGTCCATCTATACCGGTTGAAGTACAGGGACTCTCCGGGGTGCCTAGTGCCGGGGATGAGTTCATTGTGGTCACTGACGAGAAGATGGCGAAAAACGTCTCTCAGGTACGGGCGCTTAAGGCAAGGGAGAGCGAACTCGGGGCGAGCAGCAAGATCTCCCTTGATCGCTTGTTCGAACAGATGAACGAAGGGGACATGCAGGAGCTGCGGGTGGTTCTCCGGGCTGATGTTCAGGGCACTCTTGAGGCGTTTGGCAAGGCGGCGGAGGACCTCTCTACCAAAGATATCAAAGTCCGGGTTCTTCACGAAGGCAGTGGCACGATCACCGAGTCCGATGTCCTGCTCGCGTCGGCCTCCGATGCGGTGGTGATCGGCTTTAATGTCCGGCCGTCGGTTAAAGTCAAGGAACTGGCGGCCAAAGAAAATGTTGATATCCGCTCCTACGATGTTATTTACCATGCGCTCGACGACATCCGTAAGGCGATGGTCGGGATGCTCGAGCCGACCTTTGTTGAAGAGGTCATTGGTCTCGCCGAGGTCCGCGAGGTGTTCTCGGTACCGAAGATCGGGACGATTGCCGGCTGTGCGGTGGTCAACGGCAAAATCACCCGCAGTGCCAGGGTCCGCGTGTTGCGGGACGGAGTGGTGATCTTTACCGGAAAAATCGAGTCACTGCGCCGTTTCAAGGATGATGTCAAGGAGGTTCTCAACGGTTACGAGTGTGGTATTGGCGTGGAGAAGTTCAATGATATCAAAGTTGGCGACTCCCTTGAAGCCTTTGTGATGAACGAAGTGGCCGCTACTTTATAGCCTTTGGTGAGACGGAAATGACAATCTGGGATCCCAAGGAAACCCTCGACTCGATCGGCGCTGGGGAAAAGACTCCCCGCAAACGCTCGGCAAAGGTGGGGGAGGCTATCCGCAATGAGTTGGCCACCCTGCTGATCAGCAAGGTCAATGACCCCAGTTTGCAGGGGGTAAGCATTTCCCGGGTTGAAGTTGCAGCTGACCTGAGCCAGGCCAAAATATATTTTACTGTCCTGGGTGATAATCCGGACATCAAGGCGGTGACGGCAGGTTTTAAACGGGCCGGCGGGTTTATGCGCAGCCACATAGCCCGTACGCTGAACCTGCGGTTTACGCCGGTGCTGCAATTTCATCATGACACGGTGATGGACAAGGTTGTTGAGCTTGAGGAAATACTGCAGGATATTGCCGATGAAAGAAAATCCCGCACAACAGATCCCTGAGAAGATTCTCGACCAAATCCGGAATACGGGAAGCATTGCTCTGTTTACCCATACCCATCCGGACGGGGATGCGCTAGGATCGCTCTTTGGCCTGGCCGGGGTGCTTCGCTCGCTTGGCAAAAACGTTTTGAGCTTTCTTGAGGAACCGGTCAGTGAGCTCTACGATTTCCTGCCGGTTAACGGCACATTCTGTACCGACATTGAAGGACTGCGGACCTTTATTGCCCGGGCCGACGGGGATTTCGTCGGCATTGCCCTTGATTGCGGGGATGCCGAACGACTTGGCAAGTGGAAAGAGGAAATCCTCCAGAGCGAGCCGCTGCTGGTAGTCGACCACCATATCGCCCATCGCGATTTTGGCTCAGATCGCTGGGTGGCCCCCTGGTGCTCCTCTACCGGGGAGATGGTCTACGAACTTTCTCTGGCCTTGAATGGGACGATTGATTTCCGCAGTGCCTTCAATATCTATGTGGCAATCTGTACCGATACCGGCTCATTCCGCTATGAGTGCACCAAACCGCGAACCCTGCATATTGCCGCCGAGCTCCTTGAAAGGGGGGTGCGCGCCGAAGAGGTGGGCAAGTATCTCTATGACAATTTCAGCCGTGAGCGTCTCAAACTGATGGAGATGGTCCTGTCGACCATCGTTCTTGTCGAGAACGGCAAAGCGGCTTTCATGCATGTTTCGGAAGAGATGCTGGTAAAGAGTGGCGCGACACTGCAGGATGTTGAAGGGTTTATCGATTTTCCCCGTTCGCTGCGCTCGGTTCAGGTGGCTGTTTTG
>JAZBOD010000455.1:0-3062 GCA_036350955.1 Desulforhopalus sp.
AATGGCTTTTTCGGGCAAGTTGCCGACAAAGCCCTGGGGATCCTCCGCAGCGGCTTCCCGGAGTCCATCATCGTCAAAACTGAAGTAGTCATACCCCAACTCCGCACCCTGCATTTTTGACAGGGTTGTTTTCCCGCATTGTCTCGGTCCGTGAATGAGTACGACCGGTGTATCCTTCAGAGCTTCCACCAGACGACTTTTCAGGTAACGAGGATAAAGAGCACTTTCCGACATGCGGCTGATCTAAAACGAGATTCCAGCCAATTTAAAGATTTTTATCAGCCAATTTAAAATTTTAATCCAGCCAATTTAAAGAATCTAATCCAAATCAGAGGGATTTCCACCCAAAACGGCGAAACAGATTTGCCAATTATTTGCCAATCTCCCGACATTTTCCCGCATTTCCCTGCATCTCTTTTCCGGTCCGTCGTTTCACAAGATGCTGTCAGATAACGGGAAGTGAAAACAGCTGCAGGGAGCGGAACAACTCAGCCGGGTTCAAGTCCCGCCCTGAGTACCAAAATAATACGTAACTCATTTTTCTTCAAGCACTTATATTGCTGTTCGGGTTTTGGACCCGCCCTGAGCAAAGCCAACCTCCCGATTGACAATCCATCGCTGTAGAAAGAAGGGAACCACAGTAGTATTTCGGTCAATAACAGGGGTAATTTTCAATCAATACTATTTACCGCAAACTGTAACAAATGCGCCCACGAACTCTGCGATCATAGACTGCTGTTTTGCGGAAAGAAGAGATGCTTTCCTAAAGACGTTCCTAAGGCTTGGATTAATGGATGTGGCTGTAATTTCCTGAGTATTTCGCCCACAAAGCTCATCGGTCGAGACGTCAAAAATATCGGCGAGAAGGACGAGTTGGTCCGGCCTGATGGCAACCGGTTCGCGTTCCCAGAAGGCGTAGGCGCGGGTGAAAATACCGAGTTTTTAAGCGACCTGGGCCTGAGTAAGGTCGGCCTCTTCTCGAAACCGGTGCAGGCGTTTTCCGAAGGGCGGTCTCGGGCGGAGTGATGGGCGTCCAGTCTTCATAAGTGCATTAAACAGGGCGATATCCTCAAAGTCCACCGCAATGCCCAGCGCCTGTTGCGCCCGCACCACGTGGTCAATCCCTACGCCCCACGCCTGACATTTTTATCGGACCGCACCCGCACTCGCCGCGACCACTTGAAGTACCTGACCTTGATCCGCAGTATCGCGCTTCTGCATCAGTATCAACGACCAATCCACCAGCGTGAAGGAGCCCGCTACATCGAGGTGGAACTTTCCGACATTGAGGCGGCCAACCACATCGCCCACGAGATCTTGGGACGCTCCCTGGACGATTTGCCACCGCAGACTCGCAGGCTGTTGACGCTCCTGACCGCAAAGGTCGAGGAGCATTGCAAGGAGAAGGACCTTGGCCGTGACCAGTGCCTCTTTACCCGCCGCCAGGTACGCCAGTGGAGTGGCTGGAGCGAGTACCAGGTTCGCACCCACCTCAACAAACTCGAATCCCTTGAGTACCTTTTACCCCACCACGGCGGCCGCGGACAATCGTTCGTTTACGAGTTGCTCTTTAACGGGGATGCAGAAAGTGCCCGACCCCAGCTCTGCGGGCTCCTGGAAATCGAAGGACTCATAGATACGACGCTGACTTCGAGCACCGGAAATCCCCCTTCGGGCATGGAGCGAACTGCTTCGAGCCCTCAACGAGCCCCCAACGGGCACGCTTCGGGTGTGCTTAGTGATCCATTGGAAAACCCTGTCCAGGCGGACTCTCGCCTGAAATCATCGACCGGGGTCGAAACCGAACAAGCGGAGGTACGCACCCAGCTCGCGTCGTAACGTAGCGATAATGCCATGCCGCGCAAAGGTGAAATCCTCCCCAAGGCCCAGGTCGGCGATCCGACCGACCCGGAGGGCTTTGCCGTCTTGCGCGAGGCCTACCTTGAAAGCCTCCGCGTCCAGAACTACTCAGAGCGCACGGTGGAGAACCGCATCAGTTACTTGAATGCCCTGATAATCTGGTGTGAGGAACGCTCGCTTACCCGCCCCTCTGAAATCACCAAGCCGATTCTCGAGCGCTACCAGCGCCACCTCCTGCACACCAAAAAGCGGGACGGGAAACCGCTGTCATTCCGGGCCCAGCACGCCCGCCTGATCCCCGTTCGCCAGTTCTTCAAGTGGCTCTGCCGCCAGAATCTGCTCCTCTCCAATCCCGCCTCCGACCTGCTCTTGCCACGACTGGAAAAGCGGTTGCCCAAGCATGTCCAGTCGGCCAGGGAGGTTGAGAGTATTCTCAATCAGCCAGACGTGACCGAGTCGATGGGCGTGCGCGACCGCGCCATTCTGGAAGTATTTTACTCCACCGGAATTCGCCGCAGCGAACTGGCCCACCTGCAGCTTTTCGACGTAGATGCCGAACGCGGCACCGTGATGGTGCGCCTGGGCAAGGGAAAGAAGGACCGCATGATTCCCATCGGGGAACGGGCAATCCGCTGGATCGAGCGTTACACGGAAGACGTTCGCCCCGGATTGGTAGGGGAAGTCGAGGACGGCACCCTCTTCCTGACCAATCTCGGCGAGGCTTTCTCCCCAAACCGGCTCACTCAGATGGTGCGCGGCTACGTCAAGGCCGCCGATCTGGGAAAAAGTGGCTCCTGCCACCTCTTCCGCCATGCCTGCGCCACCCTCATGCTGGAGAACGGCGCCGACATCCGCTTCATCCAGGCCATGCTCGGCCATGCCAAGCTGGAGACCACCGAGATTTACACCCATGTCTCCATCCGCCAGCTTAAGGCCATCCACGAATCCACCCATCCAGCCCGCATGCACTCCCAGGCCGCTCAGAAACTTCAAGCCGAACTGGAAGAAATTTCCGGCGAGGAAAGGACAGGCTTGATGCACGATCCACTTTGACTATGGTGACCCTTATGAGTGACAAAGAAATGGTTATTGAGACTCTCTCACGCCTGCCTGAAAGCGTCAGTCTCTCTGAAATCCAGGAGGAGCTAAGCATCATTGCCGCGATCCGTCGTGCTCAGGCTGAAGCCGACGCTGGCAATGTC
>JAZBOD010000456.1:0-4949 GCA_036350955.1 Desulforhopalus sp.
AAACAGCAGCCGGCCGGTGGTTGGCCGGTCAAGAAAGGCGAGAATCTTCAGCAGGGTGGTTTTACCGGCGCCGTTAGGGCCGATCAGGGTGTAGATCAGCCCGGCCTGGATGGTCAGATGGTCGATGTCAAGAACCGTACTGGCACCATGGCTGCGCTGCACACCCTCCAGTTTATACAGGGCCATGGTCACTCCGCCCCTGGAAAAAGTGAAAAAGGATATTGATCAGGAAGGCAATCGACATCAGGGCAATCCCCAGGGCCACCGCCAGAACGAATTCGCCCTTATCATATTCAAGGGCCATCGCCGTGGTCATGGTCCGGGTAAACCCTTTGGCATTGCCGCCGAGCATCATGCTGATCCCCACCTCGGCGATGACCCGACCAAAGGCGGCAATCACCGCAGCAAAGATCCCGTAGCGGGCCTCCTGCAGGATAACCAGGGCGAGAGCCCAGGGGCCGGCCCCGAGGGTCAGGGCGGTAAGCCGGTAGCGGCCGTCGATCCGGCTCACCGCGGCAATGGTCAGGGTCATGATCACCGGGACGATGAGGATCACCTGGCCGATCACCATCGCCGTCTGGGTATAGAGCAGGTCGAGCGGGCCGAGAATTCCCCTCCGGGAGATGAACGAGTAGACCACCAGGCCGATCACCACGGTGGGCAGGGCGAGCAGGGTATTGAGAATGGTCAGCACCAGCCGCTTGCCGGGAAAGGTTCTGCCGGCAATAAAAAACGCCGCAGGTATGCCGACCAGCGAGGCTATCAGGGTTGCGGAAAAACTGACCCGCAGTGAGACCCCGATAATCTCCAGCAGCTCCTGGTCAAGGTTGATGAACAGCTGGAATGCGGAGCGAAAACTGTCGGCAAAAAATCCCATCCACGACTCCTCAGTCCCTTGCTGTGGCCAGAAAGCCAACCACCAAACAGTTCAGCTAAATCGAGTTTATCCAAGGGCTCCTGCCCCCAGCGGGCAATACCCGAAGTTGGCATGGGAGGCGAGTTTTTCCCGCTGAAAAACCAAAAATTACCCAAATGAACCATAAACGACACCTATCCTTGCCGATTATCAGCCAGGCACTCTTTAACGGTGGAGCCACCCGCCACATACCGGGAAGACCTGACCAACGAAGCAATTCGCCGCATCGGAACAGAGGTAGGCGATAAACGAAGCGTCTTCGTCTGCGGAGACCAACCGCCCGAGAGGAACCTCACGGGTCAGCCTCTCTTGAAACTTTGGGTTGGCCTGGATTTCCTCGGGAAAATAACTGGGGTTATCAACAAAATTCTGGGCAATGGCGTTAACCTGGATATTGTGCCTGGCCACTTCCACGCCAAGGGCTTGAACATAGGCAAGTTGCGCCCCCCGCGCAGCGCTGTAGGTGGAAGTCCGTTTCATCCCCCTGAGCGCCGAGGCACTGCCGATGACAATAATCTTTCCCGAAGAGCGGGAGATCATCTGCGGGAGCACCGCCCTGACCAGCCGCGGCAGCGGAGAGACCAGCGCTTGAAAAACCTCGGACCATTCCCGGTCAGAGACCTCCTCGGCCGGGGTTGTCGGCGCACGGACGGCGAGGTTGGCAATGAGTACGTCCACCCGGCCCGCCCCGGCGACCATGTTTTCAGGCTCTTCAGGGTCAGCCAGGGAACCGGCCTGAGCTATCACTTCAGCACCTTGTGCCTGCAGAGTATGACAGATTGCCGGCCCCATAAACAGATCCGCCTGGGTGACGACAATCTGTTTTCCGAAAAGAGTTTGTGGCATAACCATTACCTATTCAAGAAATGTCCACGTTCGTCCTTAAGGGAATTTGACGATATCCTGGTGAGTGACAAATTTGAGATACTCCTGCCGGCACGGAGTAAAGACCTCAATCGCCACCGCATCCTCAAGGACATCTGCTTTATGTTTGGCCCCCGAAGGAACATTCCAGCTGTCCCCTGCCGCAAGGACTCGCGATGAATCGCCGATGGTCAGTTGGAGTTTTCCAGAGACCAGATACCCGGTTTGCTCATGGGAATGGGCATGCTCCGGCAGGAGGGCGCCCTTTTCCAGGAGAAATTCGCTCATAAGAGAATTTTCTCCGTAATTTAAGGTCTTTAGTCTTATACCAGTGGCAATCTCCACATACCCATTCACACTTTTCATGCCAAACATCTTGTCCCCCTGTGTATTGATTTTTTGTCTCCTTCCACGCAGCGTTCGCCGTGGAACACGGCCCATCGCCGGTACCCTGGCACTCTGGCTCTCCTCCCAAATCAGACGAAGTTAGAGGAAAGAGCTGTCGCCGGCAAACAGGCTGCCATTTTCGGTGCGCAGGAAATCGGCAAAGACAATCTCCTCCTGCCTGATAAAGCCTCGGTCGGGCAGAATCCCGCTGTTGACCATCTCAACCACGGCACAGACCGAAGCGGCGGTGGTCCAGGAGATTGCCCGCCGGGTCTTGCCGGCAATGGCGCGGGGGTAATAGGCATTGACAAACTCATCCCGGAGCAGTTGCGTTCCCCGCCACCCTTCCGCAGAGGCGTGGACAAAGACTACGTCGTCATTGACCGCCGGTTTGGCGTTGGTGAGAATCTCCCCGGCCATCTTGCGGTTCTCCCGCAGCAGGAGTTCGTGGAAGAAAAAGTTCATCAGCTGCACATGGCCGGGGTAGCGGATGCTCTTGTAATCGAGATTCTCTACCCGGCCGAGATAGGTGGCACACATCGTCCCCAGGCCACCGGAGGTGGTAAACGCCTCCAACTGGATCCCTTTGATCACCAGGGTCTCCACCCACTCCATCGGCGAAACCCACTTGTGTACGCCATCTTCGATTACTTCACAGTCGTTGAGGTACTCGTTGACCACCCCTTCCGGAGACCAGTTGAAGGCATAGCCGAGCAGTCCGGTGGGGTGCTGCGGCAGGGCGCCAACCCGCAGCCTGACCGCCCGTACCCGTTCAAAGCCTGAAGCCAGTGAAGCACCGACGATACCGATAAAGCCCGGGGCCAGGCCACACTGCGGCGCCAGAACGGTGGTGGCATCCTCGCTCATGGCGATGATCGCCTTGGTGGTCGGGACATCTTCAGTCAGATCGAAGTAGTGGATGCTCTTGCGGCAGGCAAATTGGGCGATGGCCAGATTGTAGTTATAGGGCAGACAGGAGACGATCGCGTCAAAACCGCGCAATGTCTCAGCGCACCGGGAGAGATCGGCAACATCGATCTCGATTACCGGATAGGGGGCAGTTTCACCGGGGTGCAGATCGGCCCCGGTGACGAAAAAGCCTTGGCGGTGGAGCAGTTCGGCAACCAGGTTGCCGACTTTGCCAAGCCCGAGGACAATAATCTTCTCTATTTTTTTGGCCATCAATCTCCCCCCAATTGATATCCATTGGCGAAGAGTGCGGAGCCGATCAGGCTCTCGCCCTCAGGGGCGAAGGCAGGTGAGAAAACCCGTCTGCTGCCATGCCCGGGGCAGGTTACCCGGTAAATGCAGCTTGTGCACCGTTTTTATAGGGCATTGCCCCTGTCCCCCAGCCAAGGATATCGAGGATGTTCCATTCGTATTCCGCCATGGGGAGATAGCCTTTCCCCTGGACAATACAATCAAGAGGAACCAGGCAGAGAGCAATCAGCTGAGGATGGGAGAGGGTGAATCGTGCCGGGTGGGATACGGTAAGCAGGTACCTGCCACAGGTAGCGCAGATAACAGCGAAGATGTCCTTTTCTCCCTCGAGGTAGACAATCTGGTTTTTGCCGCTATCTACATGTGAACAGCAGGGACAGGCCAGGCGCGTGAACTGCCAGGTGTTCCCGCAATCACCGCACTGCAGCGACCGCAATCCACCCTCGCCAAGCAGCGCCATATGAGGCAAGCTGCCACAAAACGGGCAGTACCCCTTTAACCAGGCCTCAACCGGCAGGTGCAGGGGAATGTCTCGAGCCTTTTTCCCCAGCATAAAATTGTAGAGGTGGCGAAGAAACAGATAGAGGGAAATCGGCGAGATATCGAGCATCGCCGCCCTGACCGCGATCTGGCCGGCAGTCTGGGTGGTGTTGGTCATGAATTCGGCAAAAAATTCAACCCGCTTTGCCGTAACCCGGGGAAGAAGCACTGCAATGTCCCGTTCGAGATGGGGAAAACCCGCCTTAATGGCGCCGGCCACCGACCAACTGGCACTCGCCCAGGGGTCTTCCATTGAAAAAAGTTGATGTTGCCGGCTGACAGGTATGCCTTCAGCCAACTGGGACACGTTAACCGCAATTCCTTCGTCGCCAACCGCTATTTCTGAGAGCCAGCGCTCTTTTTCGACGAGCAGCGGGCCAAAAGCACTGAGCAGTTTTTCAAGGTGGGGGTGAACGAGGCGAAGCCGATCAATTTCATCTTCGAGTTCTTGGTGGAGCACTGTCGTTACCTCGCCAGTTGCAGGTCTTAATCCATATATCCAACGTAGCCTGGATGAAGCGCTGCGGAGGAGAGCGACACCAGATTTCCTGCCATGGTGACTTTCTGGTGTTTTTTCTGTTTGCTACCCCTTGTCATCGACGAATTCCGGACGATTCTCGGTTTCAACCCCACTGGGCGAGAATGCATCATTGCCACAGAGCAGTCCACATTGGCCTGAGCAGCTCGAACAAATTTCCACCGGCTGTCGCAATGACCGAACCTTGCCGTGATGATGCAACTGACTGACATATTTCCGCAAAGCGGAAAGATCAAGTTGCAGCGATGACTCCACCTTCTTTGACCCTATCGGCCCAGGGATATGCAGACGGCGATGAGCAACAGTAGCCATTTTTCCTCCCTTTCTCTTTTTAAACAACCCAAGGAATACCAAAAAATTGAGGCGCTGAATCGCCCAGAAATCAACCGAACAAGGGTGCTTTGGTCAATTTCGGGCGGATCGATCTCTCTGGTTAAATTCTCTGGCCAAAGGCCCAGGCCAATACTGCTTGCAACCTGAAAT
>JAZBOD010000457.1:0-3277 GCA_036350955.1 Desulforhopalus sp.
GACAGCCTCAAGAAAAAGATCAGCCTGTTCTGCAATGTCTCGCAGGATGCGGTAATCACCGCCATCGATGTCGAGACCATCTACGAACTCCCCCTCCACCTCCATCGCGAAGGCCTTGACAGCAAGATTCTCGAACTGCTCAACATCTGGACCGGGCAACCCAATATCCGCCCCTGGGAAGAGCTGGTCGAGGCCATCCGCAACCCGCGAAACCAGGTGACCATTGGCGTCACCGGGAAATACGTCGACCTGACCGAGTCCTACAAAAGCCTCCACGAGGCCTTGATCCATGGCGGGATTGCCAACGGCACCAAGGTGAACCTGACCTATATCAGTGCCGAAGACCTTGAGTCAAAAAATGTCGCCAATCTGCTTGAGGGATGCGACGGGATTCTCGTGCCTGGTGGTTTCGGCAAACGCGGTGTTGAAGGAAAAATCAAAGCGATCAACTATGCCCGGAAAAATCGCCTGCCGTTCTTTGGCATCTGCCTTGGCATGCAGCTCGCCGTAACCGAATTCACCCGGGATATGCTCAATCTGCCCAAGGCAAACTCCACGGAGTTTGACCCGGAGACGCCCGATCCGGTCATCTATCTGATCAAGGAGTGGTTTGATTACCGGACCAACCAGATCCAGGTCCGCGACGAAACCTCCGACCTTGGCGGCACCCTTCGTCTTGGCGCGTACCCTTGTCTCCTCAAACCCGACAGCAACGCCTACCGCGCCTACCAGACGGAGCAGATCTCCGAACGTCACCGCCACCGTTTTGAATTCAACAACGATTACCGACAGCGGCTCGAGGAGCATGGCCTGGTGGTCTCCGGGACTTCACCGGACAACAACCTGGTCGAGATCGTCGAACTCGCTGACCACCCCTGGTTTCTCGGCTGCCAGTTTCATCCTGAGTTCAAGTCTAAGCCGATGAAACCCCACCCGCTGTTTCGGGATTTCATCAGTGCCGCCCTGGCCCATCAGCAGGCCAGCAAGAAATCGTCATGCCCAGCCTGACCATCACCGGTCCGTCGTCTTCCCCACTGCTGGTTGGTGACGGCCAGCCGCTGCTGCTGATCGGCGGCCCCTGCGTCCTTGAGTCGGCCGAACTGGCCCGACAGGTTGCAACCCGGCTCAAGGAGATCTGTGCCGGGCTGGGGATCAACTACGTGTTCAAGGCCAGCTTCGACAAGGCGAACCGGACCTCCCTCACCTCCTACCGCGGCCCGGGCATCCGCGATGGCCTGGCCACCATGGCCGCCATCCGCGAAGAGCTGCAGATCCCGGTGATCTCCGACATCCATGCGGTTAATCAGGTAGATGCGGCGGCAGAGGTCCTCGACATTATCCAGATCCCCGCATTTCTCTGTCGGCAGACCGACCTGCTCGTCGCCGCAGCCCGCAGCGGCAAAGTGGTCAATGTCAAAAAGGGCCAGTTCGTCTCACCCTGGGATATGCGTCACGCCGTAGAAAAAATCCGCAATGCCGGCGGCACCAGGCTGATGCTGGTGGAGCGGGGGGCGAGCTTTGGCTACAACAATCTGGTGGTCGATTTCCGCGGGCTGCCGGTTATGCGCTCCTTCGGCTGCCCGGTGATCTTTGACGCGACCCATTCCGTCCAACTCCCTGGAGGAGCAGGTGGCGCCTCTTCCGGCCAGCGGGAGTTTATCTCTCCCCTGGCCAAGGCAGCGGTTGCCGCCGGGGTTGACGGACTGTTCATGGAGATCCACCCCAACCCGGATCACGCCCTCTGCGACGGCCCCAACTCGATTCCCCTCGACGAGGTCGAAGAGTTGCTGCGACAGATTCTCCGGGTCCACCAGGCAGTTACCAGATGAGCGACCCCTGCTCCCCACCTGCCTCCGGCTACCCCTCCGACTGTGAAGTGCTTGAGGGCCTGCGGACCCGGTCCCAGTCGAGAGCTGCCGGAGTTGAGGACCCGCGGCGACGCCTGGCTCTGGCCAAGGCCCGGGAGATCAAGTTGCTCCTGCTCGATGTCGACGGGGTCTTGACCGACGGTCGTCTGCTCTACGGCGAAGGCAGCACCGAAAGCAAATCGTTCCATACCCAGGATGGTTTTGGCCTGCGTCTGCTGCGGGAGGGCGGCGTCGACACCGGGATCATTACCGCCCGCAACTCCACCGTGGTGGCCAGGCGGGCTGCGGAACTGCAGATGAAGCACATCCACCAGGGTACCGGCAATAAAGACCTCGCCTTTCGGGATATTCTCTCGACCACCGGACTGAAACCATACCAGGTGGCCTACATCGGCGACGACTGGCTCGACCTGGTCGTTCTTCAGCAGGCCGGCCTGGCGATAGCCCCGGTCAATGCCGTCCAGGAGGTTAAAGATTCGGTCCATTTCGTCACCCGTCTCGCCGGTGGCCATGGTGCCGTCCGGGAGGCCTGCGAACTGATCCTCGAAGGCCGCGAACAACTTGCCGCCCTGCTGCAAAAATATCGAAGCCGATGATTTTTCACCGTAACGCCGTCTGGCTGATCCCCCTCCTCGCCCTGCTGACATTCCCCCTCTGGTCTCAACCACTTGGCGATTTCCTTACCCCAACTCGCGATTTTGATGAGAGCCTGCCGGCAGGGGAGAATAGCTCCTCGCACAACTTTACCATGGACATGGTCAAGGTCCTTCAGAACCAGGAGGGAATAAACACCGCCTATATTGAAGCACGAAGAGCGCGGACTGATATCGACCCAGAAATCCTGATGATGGACGAGGTTGATGCCGAGCTCTACGACAATGAGGGCAACACCACCCATATTGTCGCCGGAAACGGCACCTACCACACCGGCACCAGTCTGCTCACCCTGATGGATAAGGTTGTGGTCCACAAGATCCGCGATGGGCAGACCCTCTACACCGACCTTCTCCTCTATCACGGTCAGTGGCGAACAGTGCGCTGTCCGGAGCGGGTCCGGCTGACCGGCGAGAATGTCGAAATCATCGGCGGCAGCCTCGATTACGATATCCCTACGGAAACCTATGAAATCAGTGAAGGGGTACACTGCATACTCACCGGTTACATTGAGCCGTGAGCCGTGCTGAGGAGCGCTAAAAGCCCCCGCCCCGGCAACTCTCCACCCATACCCCTCCATCCGCCACCCGCCAGCGGACATTGACGTCCCACAGCCGCATACCGAAATGGCTGCGCCGGCCCCGCTGGCTGGCCGGTCTCGGGTCATGGCGGATCAGTTGGATGATCAGCTGCCTCAGGTCACGGCCGCTGCGCTGCTGCAGGTCGTCACAAAAGGCCGTGGCCTGTTCACTGAA
>JAZBOD010000458.1:0-5503 GCA_036350955.1 Desulforhopalus sp.
CCTTTGATTTTCCCGTCCTTGACTATTATTGCCCCTCCCTGGATCAGGGGATAGCGTTCCAGTTCCAGTACCGTCGGAGCGTCAGCGACAACGGCTTTAACCCGAACCCAAAGCCGGTCGCCAGGGTGGAGACGGGCTAAAAACTGTTCCAGGTCAGCTGCTTCAGGCTCACTCCACAGGTTTTTTCGGTGTTTTACCTCGGCGGCAACCAGTCGCGACAGACCATCGGCTGATATCACCCCTTCACCAAGTTTCTTGTCAAGGTCGACGAACACCTGGGCCGCCGTGCCCTCGCCCTCCACTCTGGTGATCCTGCCAAAATGGAATGCCCCCTCTTCGAGCAGACTGTCGCCACTGTAGTCAAGCTCGGTCAACTCCTTCTGGACTTCGTCGCGATCATACCCACGCAGACGAACATCGAGTCGCGACAACTCCTCGCGCAACCTCGCCAGAGCATGATGCTGCAGGTTTTGATCAACGGTGGTGATAATTCTCACCCCAGCACTGGCGATATTGTCGATCCCCTGGGCGGCAAGGGTATCAACCAGTTCATCGGCGGCCACCGCCTCCCGGACCAGTTCCATGGCATAGTCCAGGGCATATCCGACCCGCCCCTGATTAAAAACCAGCTCTTCACCTAATGCCTGCCGGTAGGTCTTTTCACTGATCATCGCCGTATCACGCATCTTGCCAAGAACATAATCCAAGCGGATTTTTCCTCTTTTTTTGGCTAACTCCACCGAGGCATCGGTTTTCTTGATAAACGGATTGTAGGCGTTTGGCTGTTTGACACTGCCGGCGATATAGGCACATTCGAGCAACGAGAGTTCGCCCGGGGTCTTATCAAAGTAGTACTGTGCAGCAACCCCGAGGCCAAGACCATTGCCGCTGACATAAAACTGGTTGGCGTAAAATTCAAAAATTTCCTCTTTGCTGTAATGATATTCCAGGCGGAGGGCATATAGCAGTTCTTTAAATTTCTCCTGAAAGGATCTGCCGGAGCGTTTGAACAGATTTTTTGCAGTCTGCTGGGTCAGGGTGCTCCCCCCTTGAACGATACGCCGCGCCTGGACGTTTCTCACCGTTGCCCGGGCGATTCCGAGAAGATCAAAACCAGGATGGCTAAAAAATCGTTCATCTTCGGCGGCAACCAGGGCATTGATAAAATCCGGAGGGATGTCGCGATAGTCAACGTACCGGCGGTGCGCCGTGTCAAAAAATACCCCGAGCCTGGTCACTCCGTCACTGTAGTAGACTTCGGTCTCGCGAGCGAGAATCCGCCTGATATTTTCCGGTCGGATCTCTTCACCGGGATCAACGATCACCAAACGGTGATAGAGTACGGCGAGTCCCCCTGCCGACAGGAGGAGAGCGACAGAGAAAACCAGAAACAGTTTTTTCAGCATAACTGACGAGACAATTATTATTGAATCAGCGGCTTATGGGGATGATAACCACTGCCGGAAACAGCAGTAAATCCTTGCATTCCCCCGGAGATTCGGTTTTATACGAGGAGCAAAAGATTTTGCTCCCAGTTGTGGCGGACCAGTCTACACCGGCACAGAGGATATCTCAACATACATGGAAAGCATATACCTTCAATGCAGCCGCTTCTGTCCCTGAAACAGCTGGACAACCAAGGAAACTGATGGAGCAAAAAATATTCCGAGGAATTCTCCTCCTCCTCTTCGCTTTTCTGATAAACGGCTGCGCCTCTACCAGCCGGCTGACCATGCAACCGGCACCCCCCACCGGTGAACTCACCCTGATCGAAGAGACCCACTCTGTTGAAACTGATCTCACTGTTGATGATCCTGAGGGGATGTGTCTCGATGAGGAACTGGTGGCCCTGAGCAAGACCGGCATTTGGGACCAAACCACCCCCCAGGAAAGCTTTCACCCGATTGATACGATTATCTCCGATTTCCCCCTGGTCTACAACAATCAGGTCCAATTCTACCTCGACCTTTTCCAGAACGGCCAACGCAAACATTTTTCCCGCTGGCTTGCCCGCTCTACGGTCTACCGCGAACTGATCGAAGTGGAACTGGCCGAGGCCGGCCTTCCCAGGGATCTCCTCTACCTGGCGATGATTGAAAGCGGCTTTAATCAGGTTGCCCTTTCCAGAGCCAAAGCAGTTGGCCTCTGGCAATTTATGTCCGGTACGGCAAAACAGTATCAACTGCGCATCGACCAGCACATTGACGAACGACGGGATGCCCTGAAATCAACCCGGGCGGCGGTCAACTATCTGGCTGACCTGTATCAGGAGTTCGGTGACTGGCATCTGGCAGTGGCGGCATATAATGGCGGACCGGGGAGAATCCGCCATGGAATGAACAAGCACCAGGTGAACAATTTCTGGGATCTGGCCGGCAAAAAATATCTGCCCTTGGAGACTGTCCGCTATGTTCCCAAACTGATAGCTGCGTTGCTCATCGCCAAACAACCGGAAAAATACGGTTTCACCGATATTCCTTATCTCCAGCCGCTCCGTTACGCAAACCTCACCGTACCTCCGGGCCTCAGTCTTGAGGCCGTTGCCCTGGTCAGTGGTAGCAATATCAAGGAGATCAAACGACTCAATCAGGAGTTGCGTCACAACCGAACCCCACCCAACCTTGGCGAATATCAGGTAAAAATACCCCTAGAAACCCTTGTCCTTGCCGAAAAGAATCTCAACCGTCTCCACGCCACCGCCAATACCGGTTACCTTACCCATACCATAGCCGCCGGAGAGACTCTATCGCAGATCTGTAAACGCTACGATATCAACCGCACCACCCTGCTTAAAGTGAACAATTTACGCAGCGCAAAACTCATTGCTGGAAAAAACCTGAGAATTCCTTACAACAAAGTGAGTTATATCCTGCTCCCCGAAGGAAGCAAAGGTGAGCAGATGATTGCCAACAAGGAGAATCTCATCCTTCATCGGGTGGTCAAGGGAGAAACGGTCTCTGCCATTGCCGGTCGCTACAATGTCCCGGTTGAGCTTGTCGGCATCTGGAATGGCCTGAACAACCGCCTTACTATTCGAGCTGGTCAACAGCTGGCGCTCTATGTCAACCAGCAGGTGCAGTCGACAGAGCCATCGACCGTGGCTGCAGCAAGCATGGGGGAAGATGACCGCACCAGGCTTAAAGCCAGCCGGCAAAAAGTCAAGAAAGGAGTGGAGAAAGGCGACGGCTATCAACTCTACAGCGTCCGGCGCGGTGACTCTCTGTGGACTATCGCCAGGCGCCTTGGCACCTCCCTGGAGGATATTCGCAAGTGGAATAATCTCAAGTCAGATCGCCTCGCCCCCGGTGATACCCTGAAAATCCTCAAAGGATAGGCCCTGCGCCCAGTCAAGCAAAGCTGTTTTCACTTTTTACGCCACGAAAATAATCGACCAGGCCCGGGAGGCCTCCTCACATCATGCCGGGGCACGTTCCGGTGGCAGGGGATCCTCCCGAGCCTTTCCGGGCTTAGCCCCGTTGAGAGAAAACACTCATGAACACCTCAGCCTCTTTTCCCGCTCACCACTACGACCAGGATGTCCATGTTATCCATCACGAAGACCGGACTATCCTGCTGGTGGGAACAGCACATATCTCCCAGGAGTCGGTGGATCTGGTACGAACCGTCATTGAACAGGAAGAACCGGATTGTGTCTGTCTGGAGCTTGACGACAAACGGTACCAGGCCCTTACCGAGCAGCAGCAGTGGCAGTCTCTTGATTTAAAATCAATTATTAAAAACAAACAGTTGTCCACCCTTTTAGTCAGTCTTTTGATGGCTTCTTATCAGAAACGTCTCGGCAGTAAACTCGGGGTCACCCCGGGGGCAGAGCTGTTGATGGCGGCACAGACCGCCCGAAGGCTGCAGATTCCCGTGTCACTCTGTGACCGGGATGTGCGGATCACCCTGAGGCGGGCCTGGAAATCGACCTCGTTTTTCAAAAAAGGGTATCTTCTCGCCTCGCTGTTGACAGGCCTCTTTGACCGGAGTGAAATATCCGAGGAGAAACTACGCGAACTCAAACAAAGCGATGTCCTTTCGGGGATGATGGCGGAAATGGCGGAGACCCTTCCCGATCTGAAACGGGTGCTGATTGACGAACGAGACATCTTCATCGCCGAAAAAATAAAATCATCTCCGGGAAAACGCATTGTTGCCATTGTTGGTGCCGGCCATACCGAGGGAATGATCGCCAGTTTCGCCACGAGCAATACCCACCGGCTGAGAGAAATCTCCCGCATCCCTCCGGTCTCTAAGGGCTATGTCATTGCCGGCTGGACGATACCTGTGCTGATCATCGGCGCCCTGCTGACCATCGGTCTGCAAAAAGGGGCAGCCGTGGCCGGAGAAAACCTGGTCTTCTGGATCCTTGCCAACGGTATTCCGGCGGCAATCGGCGCCCTGCTTGCCTTTGCCCATCCTTTGACTACCCTGGGGGCATTCGCCGCCGCACCGATTACCAGCCTGACCCCGGTGATCGGTGCCGGCTATGTTTGTGCCTTTATCCAGGTTTTAACCTGCCCCCCGGTTGTCAGGGAATTCGAAACCGCCGGAGATGACATCGCCACAATACGGGGCTGGTGGCAGAATCGCCTGCTCCGGGTTTTCCTGGTGTTTATTTTGACCGGAATCGGCTCAGCGGTGGGTACCTGGGTTGGCGGCTACGAAATTTTCAAAAACCTTACCGGCTGATCCATTCCTCCTCCCCAGATCGCAACAAACCCACCTCCACCATCCCATATTCAGAGGAACCTCTATGCCAACACCGTCGACCCTTGTCGAGTTGAATACCAAGCAGAAGCAATATCTCAAAGGCCTTGCCCACCCACTCAACCCCTACGTGCAGATCGGCAAGGAGGGGCTCAGTGAGTCAACTATCAAAACAATCGACGCCGCATTGCACCACCATGAACTGATCAAAGTCAAGATCGGCAACAACAGCGGCCTGGAAAAGCACCACACCGCAGCCACAGTTGCCGAAAAAACCGGCAGTAATGCCGTCCAGCTGATCGGCAAAATTATTGTTCTCTACCGACCGAATCCAGACAAACCAGGAGATCAACGGATCGTCTTGCCGAAAACCCGTTAAACGCTCAACGGCCCCTTGTTGAGAGGGTAAGCAGGGCGGTTGGCCGATCCTGAGTGCCGACAAGCAGCCTTGTCCTGCTCTCTTTTTCGGCCACCACCTGCCGGGCGGCATGCTCGGCAAGCAGAGGGGTGTTGTTGGTTTCGCTCAAATGCGCCAGCACCACCAGATCGAGGTGATCAGATACCAGCTGGGCAAGGAAGGCTGCAGCATCCTCATTGCAGAGATGTCCCCGACTGGAACGAACCCGTTGCTGGAGAGACGGGGGGTAGGGACCGTTTTTGAGCATCTCCAGGTTATGGTTGAACTCGAGAATCAGTGCATCGCACCCGGCCAGGCGCCGGGCGATGAGGTGGGAGACTTTACCGGTATCGGTACAGTAGCCGAGTTGAACCTTTCCGTCACTGATTACAAAAC
>JAZBOD010000459.1:0-2602 GCA_036350955.1 Desulforhopalus sp.
CGGTTGCACCGCGGCAAGCAGTGCCTCCTGCCGGTCACCGGGCAGGCAGGTGAAGGAGCCGCCATAAAAGGCGACCTGCACCTCCTGCCCTCCCCTGCTGCGGCCAAGCCAGTGGTCGATCGTCGCCGCAACCCCACCCTCCCGGGAGGAGTCACCGCCGGCAATCTTCTCCTGATTGCAGAACAGGCAGGTGTGCGGACAGCCTTGGTGGGCAATGAATATCGGGATGACCAGAGGCATAATGCGGGCCGTCAGTCACCAAGCAGGCCCTGGAGGGCGGTGGCGGCGGCGCGCTGCTCGGCCTCCTTTTTCGAGCCGGCACTGCCGATCGCCAGCACCTCCTCACGGAAACAGACGGCGATGGTAAAGGTCTTCAGATGGGCCGGCCCCTCCTCGCCTTCGATGCGGTAGGTCGGTGCCTCATTGTGCTTTTCCTGGAGGAGCTCCTGCAACCGGCTCTTGGCATCGGCCAGCAGCAGGTCCTGCATCTTGCCGTCGATCGCCGGCAGGAAAAAGCCCTCGACCAGCTCGGCGACCACCTGGTAGCCGCCATCTTCAAAAATCGCCCCGATCACCGCCTCGTAGGCGCAGGAGAGGATCGACGGCTTGCTCCGGCCGTTGGAGGCCTCTTCACCCCGACCGAGGGCGAGGTAGTCGCCAAGATCGATCTCTCTGGCCATCTTCGCCAGATACTGCTCGTTGACCAGGGAGGCGCGCAACCGGGTCAACTCCCCCTCGCGCATCTTCTCATAGCGCTGACAGAGCATGTGGCCGATCACCAGATCGAGGACCGCATCGCCTAAAAACTCGAGGGTTTCGTTATCCTTACCGCCCTTCACCTGCTCAAAGGCAAAAGAGGCATGAACCAGTGCTCTTTGCAGCAGACGAAGATCGGTAAAACGGTAGCCAAGTGATTTTTCCAGTTCCGCCAGGCGCGATTTGTTCTGCCGCACCAGCGAGTCGATATCAAGCGCCATTCAATATTTCCCTTGTCAAAAAATCCTGCCGTGGTATAAAGATTTCCTTCAAACAGCAGGGCGGCGTAGCCAAGTGGCCAAGGCAGTGGTCTGCAAAACCATTATTCATCGGTTCGACTCCGATCGCCGCCTCCAGCAATTTCAAAGGGATTACCAACGACCCCACCGAGGTCGTTGGTAATCCCTTTTTTTTGTGCCGTCTGAGCGGCCGCCGGCCCGCCCGGCGGCAAAGCTGGCCTGTAGATACCCGAAAATTCCGGCAAGGTCAAGCAGGATGGCCGGCTGCCGGCGGGCTACTCAACCGGAATCCCCCAGATCTCCTCGGAATACTGGCGAATGGTCCGGTCGGTGGAAAACTTGCCCATCCGGGCGACGTTGAAAATCGCCATTCTCGTCCAGCTGTCGACATCCTGAAAGGCCCTGCCGACCACCTCCTGACAGGCCAGGTAGGACTCGAAGTCGAGCATCAAGAGGTACGGGTCGTGATGGTCCATCAGGCTGTCGACAATCGGCCGGAACAGCTCCCGGTCGCCATCGGCAAACGCGCCGTTGGCCAGGCTGTCGATCACCGCGGCAATGCTCGGGTTGGCGTCACAGACCTGCTTAGGGGTGCGGCTCGGGCTTTTTCGTTCAAACTCGGCCTGGTCGGCGGTCATCCCGAAAATAAAGAAGTTCTCCTCGCCCACCTCTTCCCGGATCTCGACATTGGCCCCGTCCAGGGTACCGATGGTCAGGGCCCCGTTGAGGGAAAATTTCATGTTGCCGGTCCCCGAGGCCTCGGTACCGGCGGTGGAGATCTGCTCGGAGAGATCGGCGGCGGGCATGATAATCTCCGCCTGGCTGACGTTGTAGTTGGGGAGAAAGACCACCTTGAGCCGGTTGCCGACCCGAGGGTCGTTGTTGACCACCTCACCGATCGAGGTGATCAGTTTGATGATCAGTTTCGCCCGCCAGTAGGAGGGGGCCGCCTTGCCGGCAAAGACCGCCACCCTCGGGGTGAGCCCCTCGCCGCCGCCATGGATGATCCGGTGATAGAGATGGATCAGGTGCAGGGCGTTGAGCAGCTGCCGCTTGTACTCGTGGATCCGCTTCACCTGGATATCAAACATCGCCGTCGGGTCGACCTGAACCCCGGTAACCCGGGCGATATAGCTGGCCAGCCGCTCCTTGTTGCCGAGCTTGATCTCCTGCCAGCGCCGGCAGAACTGCGGGTCGTCGACCCCGGACTCGAGGCCGCGGAGGAGATCAAGATCGGTAATCCACTCCGGCCCGATCCGCTCGGTGATCAGCTCGGCCAGCTCCGGGTTGATGTCGAGCAGCCAGCGCCGCGGGGTGATCCCGTTGGTCTTGCAGTTGAACCGCCCGGGAAACATCTCGTTGAATCCGGGGAAGACCCGCTCGCGGAGCAGCTGCGAGTGGAGTTCGGCGACCCCGTTGACACTGTGGCTGCCGATCACCGCCAGGTGGGCCATCCGTACCATCTTCACCGGCCCCTCTTCGATGATCGACAGGCTGCTGATCTTCCGGTCGTTGCCGGGGTAGCGCATCGCCACTTCGTCGAGGAAGCGGCGGTTGATCTCGAAGATGATCTCCATGTGCCGCGGCAGCACCCGCTGGATCATATC
>JAZBOD010000460.1:0-3338 GCA_036350955.1 Desulforhopalus sp.
ATTTCGTCGACCACCCGCCAGGAGTATTCCAGTTCATCCCAGCGGGTAAAAAGAGTCTTGTCGCCCTGGAGGGCGTCGCCAAGGAGTTTTTCGTAAGCCCCCACCGATTTGAGGGCAAACTTGCAGGAGTGGCAGTACTCCATGCTCTCACTCATCACCTGACTCTCAGCTCCCGGCTGCTTGACGTTGATCCGGAAGGCGACCCCCTCCTCCGGCTGGATCTTGATGATCAGCAGATTGCTCAACGCATTTTCCGTGCGGTAGCCGGCCTGACATTTAAAGCGGATGATGATCTCCGCCCGTCGCTCGTCAAGGGCCTTGCCGGTGACCAGGTAGAAGGGCACCCCACGCCAGCGGTGGTTTTCGATGACCAGGCGCAGGGCGACATAGGTCTCGGTGGTCGAACCGGGCGGAACCCGGCTCTCCTCCAGGTAGCCGTGATACTGGCCAAAGACCAGATCCCGGGCCGGATCCTCGATCCGGATGTCGCGGAGTACCTTGACCTTTTCGTCACGGATATACTCGGTTTCAAAACGGACCGGACGAGCCATCGCCACCAGCGAGAGCATCTGCAACAGGTGGCTCTGTACCATGTCCCGAAGAGCCCCGGCCTCATCGTAGTAACCGCCCCGGTCGCCGATCCCCTCCTTTTCCTTGACCAGCAACTGGACATCCTCGACATCGTGATTCTGCCATACCGATTCGAAAATCCGGTTGGTAAAGCGGAGAATCATGATGTTCTGGACCATCTCTTTACCCAGGTAGTGGTCAATCCGGTAGACGTTCTCCTCCCGGAAGGTTCGGGTCACCGCCTCATTGATCTCTGTCGCCGAGGCAAGATCCCGGCCGAAGGGCTTTTCAAAGACCACCCGGTCTTCGTCTCGCACCAGCCCGGCCTGCCGCAATCGCGCGGCGATAGCCGAGAAAAACTCCGGCGAAGTGGCCAGATAGAAGAGTCGGGGCCGGGTGTCGAGCCGCCCCGCCAAATCGACATAATCCTGGTCGGTGGCGAAATCGAGGCGCTGATAGCCGATCTGCGCGAGAAAGCGGGGTTCGTCGATACCCGCCTCGACCCTGATTCGTTCACGGTAGCTCAGGTCATCATAATCCCTCCGGCCAAGGGCAAGCACGGCCGGAGAGGTTCCGCCGGGCGAGGTGAGCCAGAGCGCCTGCAAAGCCGGGAGCAGCTTGAGAAAGGTCAGGTTACCGGTACCGCCGAAGATGACGATCTGCCTGTTGGTCATCTCTTGTGCCTCCCTAGGATGGAAATTTCTTTTGTCCGGACGTGACTGGCTCGAGCTGATAAACCTGATTTTTGGCAGGTGCTTATCCGGTTTTTCGGGGTTGGTCGTTCTCTTTCGCTATCAGTGCCTGGATGCGTCGGCCGTACTCGCTCTTCACGGCGTCAAGGTAGGTCTGGTCAATCGGCCCCTTCCAGGTGGTGATTTGCGAGAACCGTTTCGGGATACAGAGACTCGCCGGGTCAAACCCGGTACCAGCCCGGACCCGCCAGCGCAGGCGGCGGATATGTTCGGCGGTGGCATCAATATCGCCGGCCAGGCCGGAGAAACCAAGCGCCTCGAGGCACTCGGCCAGCCGATCGCGGCTGTACACCGAACGGGCGAAGAGACAGCCGACCATCGAGGTGAGAAAGACCCGGCCCGGTTCGTCGGCAATGAGAAAATCCACCCCGCCGGTCACATCCTTTTCGGGGTGCTGCTGCTCATAACTGTACGCGCCGGTGTCGAGATGGGAGTGGCGAAACCCCAGAGTCTGGGCGGCAAAAAACAGTTCACCGGTAGCATAGCCGGCCATCTCCTGGCCGAGCACGCAGGCGAACTCCGCCCCGCCGTAACGCCCCGCCGCCGCCAGGGTCCCCTGGCCGAGCAGCTGGTAGAACCCATTGCTCCCCTGGCCGAGGTGCCGGGCGGCCTCCTGGTAGGCGGCGACATCACCAAAAGCCAGGGGCACCACGGTCTCCGCGGTGGAGAGCAAGCCGCGGGCAGTCGCTTCGGTGGCCCAGGCCAGGGCGACCCCGGCGGACATCGCGTCGAGGCCAACCCGTTCAATCACCTCAAGAATGCGCAGTACATCAAAAGCGCTGGTCACCCCGAGCATGGTCCCGGCGGCAAAGATCGGTTCATAGTCGTAGGCCACCTGATGGTAATGGTAGCGGTTGTCGGCGGCGATCCGGTCGCGGATAAAACCGATATGGATACAGCCCACCGGACAGCCGGAACAGGCACCATTTCGCAACAGGGTGGTGTCGGCAAAGGCGGTGCCGGTAATCCCGGCAATGCCCGTCTCGTCCCGGGTCTGCTGAAGGTTGCGCCAGGGCAGGGCCTGCAGTTCGTTGAGGCTAGCGAGATTTGCGGCGGTGCCGAGATTGTAGTACTTGCGCATCATTTCAGTGGCGGTGACCTGCTGATAGAGGTCCCGGCAGAGCGCGGCATAGCTTTTGCCGGCGGGGGCGGCGAAATGGCTGTCACCCTGGATGATGATCGCCTTGAGGTTTTTTGCCCCCATGCTCGCCCCACCGCCAAGCCGGCCGAAATGGCGGTAGCTGTCAACGTTGATGCAGGCCATCGCCGAAAGGTTCTCCCCGGCTGGACCAATCCGCATGATCGAACGGTGCCCGCTGCCCCCTTTATAGATCCGCCGGACCAGACGGCCGGTGCTCTCCACATCCATGCCGCGGAGGAATTCCCCCTCCTTGACCACCACATGATGGGCGCCAAGGAGCAGACAACTCAACTGCGCGGCCCGGCCGGTAATGACCAGGGCGTCAAAATCGGCAAAGCGCAGGGCAAAAGCGGCCCGACCGCCGGCATGACTTTCGGTGTACTGGCCATGATAGGTGGAGCGGAAGGCGCAGACCATCTTGCTCATCAGCGGGTAATAGCCGGTCAGGGGACCGATGGCAAAAATCAGTGGCTGGGCGGGGTCATCCCAAGGGCGGTCGACCTGGCCGTATTCGGCAAAAAGCAGGGCGGCCAGACCGCTCCCCCCGGCAACCTCATTGCGGCGATCGATGGTGACGATTTTTGCCTGACCGGTAGCAACATCGACATGGATTACCCGAAATTCCTGACGCATCAGTCCTCCTCCACATTGCCACATTCCACCATCTCCAGACAGTCCTGGGGGCAGAAACGGACACACTGGCCACAGTGCAGGCAGATCGAAATATCCCCCTGCCGGTCGGCATTGATCGCTTCCACCGGGCAGGCAGGAACACAAGACCCGCACTGGATACACAATTCCCGTTTGAAACGGATGCCGCCACCCGGCCGGTCAGTCAGGGCGCCGGTGGGGCAAACCGCGGCACAGGGTGCCGG
>JAZBOD010000461.1:0-2042 GCA_036350955.1 Desulforhopalus sp.
TAGCTGGAGGATAAACTCAGACATTTTCTCGTGGCATACGCCTACTCGTTTACCGGAAGAGGTCAAGCGTTGATCCGGACGGCTTTAGGGTAAGCACTCAGCCTGGCCGGGCAAGAGGGGTGAGGGGAAACTCCCGGCGGACAAGGTCAATTTCTTCCTGGCGATTCTGCAACCAGCCATCGAGTCGGCCCTGGCGCAGCCGGGAGAATATGTCCCTGAAGCTGGGGCCAGGGGGATAACCCATCGCCTGAAGATCGGTGCCGGTGAGTTCCGGGGTTATCAGGCGCAGGGTGGTAATGTGCTGGGAGAGCGCCTTTTTCACCTGGGTTTTTCTGGCGATGCCGAGCATCGACAACAGGCCTTCGATCGCTATGTCCTGGCAGCAGGTGACAATCATGCTGTTGCGCAGGTTGCCGTCACGACTCAGCTGGTGCAGTGCCCGATCGGCGAGTTCCTTCTGCCCGAGGAGAAAGGCGCTGTTTTTCGGCGTCTCCTGATAACGCCGGCAGAATTCTGCCAGCTCCGCCACCCCGGAACGGGAGAAAATGGTCAGCAGGTAGACCATCCAGTTGCGGCACTGTTCATCGAGATAGAGCAGGCGATACCAGGAGATGGCCACCTGGGTGCGGACCAGGTTGTGCATGAACCGGCGGTCGATCTTGTAGTGCGGACGCAGGTCGGGCCAGAGAAAACGGAAGAGATCAAACTCAGCCAGCCGGCTGATTGCCGGAATCGGGTTTTCCTCCTCAAAAATACTCTTAACTTCCGTGAGAAACCGGGAGTCGTCGGCCTTGCCGAAAAGGTTCATATTCACCGCACTGATGATCAGCCGGCGGGTGTGGGCCGAGATTTGAAAATCCATCCGTTGTTCAAAACGGATGGCCCGGAAAATTCTGCTCGGGTCCTCGACAAAACTGAGGTTGTGGAGCACCTTGATCGTCTTCTGCTTCAGGTCGTTCTGGCAGTTGAAAAAATCAAGCAGGATGCCGAAGTGTTCCGGGTTGAGCTGGATGGCCATGGCGTTGATGGTAAAATCGCGGCGTGACAGGTCGAGTTTGATCGAGGAGAGCTCCACCGTCGGCATCGCTGCCGGATACTCGTAGTACTCCAGCCGGGCAGTGGCGATGTCGATTTTGAAGTCATCCGGCAGGAGAACCACTGCCGTTTTGAACCGTTCATGGGTTCGGTACCTGCCACCGAGCTCTTCCGCCAGGGCCTTGGCGTAGGCGATGCCATCGCCTTCGACAACGATGTCGAGATCGAGATTGGCCTTGCGGAGGAGGAGGTCCCGGACGAAACCGCCGACGGCAAAGGCGTTCGTCCGTCGTTTTTCCGCGACTTCGCCGATCCGCTGAAGCAGCTGGATCATCTTCCGATCAAGGCAGTCGACCAGCAGCGAGTTGAGATTCCTGGTTCTCTCCAGGGAGGGGTATTCCGATTCGTGGAGCAGGTCCCGGGGGAAATGGGCCGGGTCATTGACCAGGCGGTTGAGCAGATCGGTCCGGGTGATTACCCCGACCAGATCCCGGTCGTCAACGATGGGAATCAGCCGTTGCCGGTTTTCGATGATCAATTCCTGGATGTCGGCGAGGGTTGCCGCCAGCGGCAGAGTTTTGACGTCGCTGGTCATGTAGTCACTCACCGGCATGTCGCCGAGATGGTGGTGGGTGGCTTTTTCGACGATCTGCCGGCTGATGATCCCGACAATGGTCGGCGCATCATGGCGGTCGGCGCAAACCGGCGCGGCGGTGATGTTGTACCGGGTGAGCAGGGCTTGAGCCTCCTTGATGGTCGCATCGGGGGCGATGGTGATCGCCGGCCTGGAGACCATCTCTTCGGCAATCGGCTGGGGGTGGATATGGCGGTGCAGGACATGGATCAGCTTTTCTTCGATTTCGATCAGGCTCAGATCCCTGATGGTCGCCGAAGCTGCGCTGGCATGACCGCCACCGCCAAAGTCCCGGGCGATGTTACCGACGTTGACATCGGCGATCCGGCTTCGGGCGATTAGATAGGTACGGCCGGCCATGGAGACCAGGGCA
>JAZBOD010000462.1:0-2607 GCA_036350955.1 Desulforhopalus sp.
CCAGGGGAAAGGGACCTCGGGAGAAGAGAGCAGCCGGTAGCCCTTGGCGCCGGCCTCAATCTCGACCCCGCTCTCCTTCAGCTGGCCGATCTGCTTCCACACCGCCACCCGACTCACTTCGAGGCGGCGGCTGATCTCCTCCCCGGAGAGCGGCTCCGCCGACTGCCGCAACATGGCAACGATCTTCTCTTTCATCCCCCAACCCATTTGGTTAACCAATCATTTGACATCGGTTAACCACCCTACCCCCTCTCTGTCAAGAAAAACCATCGGCACATATTGGGGTCAAATCTTGAATTTTGCTGTTTTACCGACAAAGCCATGTAAAATGACCGGCGGGGGATCATTTCGCACCCACACCGGAGTCAACCGCCACCTCTTTACAACTTTTCGGTGATGACTTCAGCAAGTTTGATGAATAACATAGGGGGGTTGGCCAGAGCCGTTGCTCACTTGAACCGCGAGTGGCAACGATCAATTCATTTGCACAGAAGGGAAAATCATGAAAAAATCGTTACACAAACTGCTGATTGGCGCAGGGGCGATGGTCGTCCTAGCCGGATCGCCGGCGATGGCCATCGATCTCTATGGTTTTGCCAGCTATTGGGACAAAAAGGATCTCGACGGCGAATGGGGGGCTGGTGTCGGCCTGAGCCTGCCGCTGTTTACCGAACACCTCAAACTCGACGGCAGGGCCCACCTGCTTGAAGACAGTAAACTGGAAAGCGACGATTCGCTCACCCTGGTTCCCTTCGACCTGGGCCTGCAGGTGCATCTGCTGCCCAACGCTGCGCTTAACCCTTATGCCCTGGCCGGGGTTTCCTACATCTATGCCGACGCCGACCAGGCCGATGTCGATTCCGAATTTGGCGGCTACTTCGGCGGCGGCCTCGAGTGGGCCCTCCCGTCGTCGACGATCAAATTGTTCGGAGAGGTGGTGTACCGTTTCTCAGAACTGGACAGCGACAACCTCGACGATATCGACATCAGCGGCGTGACCGGCAATGTTGGCCTGAAACTCCATTTCTAGCTCGCCAGGTAACTGGCATCATCGATCCCTATCCCCTCTGGGGCACACAGTTCTTCACGGCCAGGAACGTGGTGTCGGTCATTGACCTTGGTTTGCGGGCACAAGCCCGCTTTAGGGGATGGGGAAATCAGAAATGTCAAAAAACAAGATCTGACCCCGTAAAAGGGGTGAGCGGTAGCCTCTTTTTCACCCCGGTTTTGCGCTCTTGTTCGGCACGGCGCAGGAGGTAGGCCTCGGAGTAGTCAAACCGGACATCACGGCGCCCTTCGGCCTTCTGCGCCCAGGCCCACCAGTCATCCTTGATGGTGAAGTTGGCGTAATGCGGGTGCTGCATGACCAAAAGGGAGTAGATGAGCTCGACGTGCGGCTGGTCGAGTTCATCGTCGTCCATCCCGGTCATGTACACCCCATCGGTCTTGCGTTTGCCTTCTGCCAGTTTGCTTCGGTAGGTCCACTGCAGATCGTCGAAGACGATCCACCCGCCGGGCTTGAGGAGTTTGTCGACCAGAAAAAAGGCGGCGGTGTCGATGGTCCAGTTCTTGGCGCCGTCAATAAAGCAAAATTCGTAGCACGGGGTGCAGACGCCACCGCTGCTTGCCGCCTCGATCTCCTTTTTCAGAAACCAGGTATAGCTGGTCGGTTCACGCCTGACCCTGACATTACTCGCCAGGCCGGTTGTGCCGAGCAGCTCTTCAATTGCCGGCTGCTGCCACTCCCTGGCCGATTCGAGATCGACGGCGGTGAGCCGCCCACTGCCGTTGGCCGCCAGGGCCGCGGCCATATAGCAGCTTGATGCACCGTGACCGAAGCCAAGTTCGAGGCAATTCTCAGGCTTTGCGCGGCGGATGAAGGTGTAGAGATCCTGAGCCATTTCCGGAAGGATATAGGGAACCCCGGCAATACGTTGTTTGATTGTTGCAAAATCCATGGTGTTTTCACTCCTTTTTTCTCAGCTCACTCTACCCTGGTGCCGATGAAGTGGCGGTAACGCCGGCAGTTGCGCAGCAGCTCAGCATGACCACCGCAGGCAGTGATTCGGCCGTTTTCAAGAAAACAGACCTGGTCGACCCGATCGAGGACTTCCTTGGTATGGCTGATAAACAGGGCGCTTTTCCCGACCAGATTGGCAAAAATGGTCTCGGTGAAGCGGTATCGGGTCTGGTTGTCGAGCCCCTCGGTCGGCTCATCGAGTACCCAGATCGGCGCATTTTTCAGCAGTGCCCGGGCCAGAATCAGCCGCCGTGCCTCACCGCCGGAGAGCTGTGAGCCCCCCTCCCCTGCCCAGGTGGCCAGTCCCTCCGGCAGGCCGGCGACAAAATCAGCGAGCTGCGCCCGTTCCAGAGCCTCCCAGAGCAGCGCATCCTCTGCCTGCGGTGCGGCAATGCACAGGTTGTCACGCAGGGTGGCACTGAAGATATGGCCCTTTTGCGACACCAGGGTGACCATCTGCCGCAGCTGCCCTTCATTGAAATGGCGGAGGTCGGTACCGCCGATGGTAATCTGCCCCTGATCGACATCCCAGAAACGGGTGAGCAGGTGGGCAAGGGTGGTTTTCCCGCTGCCGCTGGGGCCGACCA
>JAZBOD010000463.1:0-4064 GCA_036350955.1 Desulforhopalus sp.
GGCAATATATGAACGGATCGACGAGCTGGGCTGGCAAATTGAAAATCATCGACATCGGTATCCCTCCGGAAGCAGTGCAGCGTGAGGCAATCGCCACCCACCTGGCAACCACGGAAGCAGTTGCGGCAATGAGTTGCCGGTTACGGCGGAAGGCCGCCTCGCACAAGGGCAGTCACGGCCACCTGCAGGTGGTTGCCGGTTCAACAGGCAAAACCGGAGCGGCAATTCTTGCCGCTCGTGGGGCACTGCATGCCGGTGCCGGTCTGGTTACCCTTTGCGTACCGGAAAACCTCAATCCTGTATTTGAAGTTGCTCTGCCGGAAGCCATGACCACACCTCTTACGCAGAGTGTCCACTGTTTCAATATCGCCGATCTTGAATCGATTCTGGATAATTGTCGGGACAAGACTGCGGTTGTAATCGGCCCGGGCATCGGCCAGGAAGAGCGTACCGTTGAACTGGTTGTTGCCCTCTATGCGGCGGTCAATCAGCCGATGTTGCTCGATGCCGATGCCTTAAATATCCTCGCAGGATACCGAAAAGGGCTCCCACCTCCCGCCGGGCCACGGATTTTCACCCCTCATCCCGGGGAGTTGAGCCGGCTTCTTGGCTGGACTATTAAAGAGATTGCGAGCAATCGCCTCGCGGCTGCCCGAAAGGCCGTCGCTCTTTTTGCCAATGACAACCACGACACGGTGCTGGTCTTAAAGGGTGCCGGTTCAATCACCGTTGATGGCCACGGAGCCGCGTTCATCAACACCACCGGCAATCCGGGAATGGCCTCGGGGGGAATGGGCGATGTGCTGAGTGGGGTGATAGGGGCACTGCTCTGCCAGGGACTGCCCCCCCTGCAGGCAGCGGTAATCGGGGTTTTTCTCCATGGCAGAGCCGCCGACCTGCTTGTTAAAGAGCGCGGTATCGGCTATCTGGCCGGGGAAGTCGCTGCCGCACTGCCCCTTGCCCGGGAGGATTTGCAGCAGGACCAAAGGGCGAGCAGCAGCGAATCTGCAGCGCACTTTTCCCAGACCAGCCTTGGCAGGTAACAGCCATAGTGCTCATCGTGCTCGATGGTGAATATTTCCCGCTCAAAGCGGGGTTATGCGGTTTTTCCAAGGCACCAGGCAACCAGTGTCGGCCAATCCCTACCAGATAATCTCCTTTTCCCCGTGGCGGCGCAGGTAGTCATTACAGCGTAAAAATACTCCCGAGCCAAGAAAGCCTCGATGGGCCGAGAGGGGCGAGGGGTGGCTGGTGGCGAGAATAAGGTGTCTCTGCTGGTCGATGAGTGGCCGCTTTTGCTGGGCAAACGAGCCCCACAGCATGAACACTACATGCTCTTTCAAATGAGAAATCGTTGCAATGATATCATCGGTGAGGGCATGCCAGCCCAGGACAGCATGAGAGTTAGGCTTTTTGGCCACAACGGTCAGTGAGGCATTAAGCAGTAAAACTCCCTGGCGGGCCCATCGGCTCAGGTCGCTGTCAACACTGACCTGACGGCCCTGATAGACGCTCTGGTTAACCTCCAGCAGGATATTTCGTAGAGAAGGTGGCACGGGAATCCCGGCCCGCACCGAAAAACAGAGGCCGTGTGCCTCCGGCCCCTTGCCGGGATGATCGTTGAAATACGGATCCTGGCCGAGAATCACCACCCGGGTATCGGCCAGACTCGTCAGGCGCATCGCTGAAAAAACCAATCCTCGTTCAGGAAACACCCGCTCTCCGGCCTCGGTCCGGGCAAAGGCGAGATCAAGCAGCTTTTTATGCTGGCCCTGCCGCATCAGCGGAACCGTTTCCTCCCACAGCGGCGAAGGTGTGGCTACCACGATATCTCCTCCTCCCTCAACAGTATGCCGTGACTACTGGTTGATATCGTCTGGCCCTCCTGGGCCGTGGAGCAGTCTGATCGCCTCAACCAGTTCCGGGGTAGAGGCGGTTCGGGTCGCGACATGGCACTTTGCGGTAATCCGCCTGGCCATCTCCTTGCAGAAACATTCAGCGGGGCTGAGGAATATCGGGGTACCACCGTTTCGGATGAGGATTCCCATCCCGGTTTGGCCGTCGTTTTCCCCACCGGAAAGGACCACTCCGGCGGCTCTCTTTTTATAGAGCGTACTCACTGATGTCAGCAGAAAGTCAAAAGGGCCACCGGTCAGGCCGGTTCTGGCGATCTTTTGCAGGGTTGGTTGGGTAGCGAAAGGTTTGAGGCCCAAATAGTCCTGCCCTGAAGCAATATAGCAGTTGCCTCCTTCTATCGTTACCCCCTCCCGGGCCCGGATAACGTTCATTGCCGAGACCGCATCGAGATACTCGGCGAAGCTGTCGACATGGGCGAGATTCTGGTGAATCACCGCAATGAGTGCCCCGCCGGTGTCGCCGGAGAGTTGAGGGACAATTTCGAGCAGATTAAAAAAGCAGCCCTCCCCGCCACCAATCACCGTAATGAAGGTATTGCGCCGATAGCGTGACTGAACGTTTAGACTGATGTCAATGACATCACCACAGTGACTGCAGTTCACCGTTTGCAAGGTTCCAGCTGCGTCAACCCAGATCAGCTGTTTTCCACCGCATTCCTCACAGAACACCACCCTTTGTTCTTCCTTCCGAGGGGGAGGGGCAGGTGGGGAAACCGAAGAAAACGGTTCTCTGGCCCGGATATTCATCCTGGAGGCCTGGCGGATTTTATCGATCAGCTGCTGCCGGTGAGATGGCTGACTCTCTTTATGAAAAATGAAGTCTTTACAGACAAAATCAACCGCCCCGTTCTTCATCGTGTCAAAGCATCTTGCCGTCCCCTCCGCGGAGAGGCTGGAAAACATGATGGTTGGTGTCGGCCGATGGATCATCAGGTGCTGCAGAGCAGTCATCCCATCCATCAACGGCATTTCCAGGTCGAGGAGAATCACGTCAGGCTGGACTCTGAGGACCAGATCAAGGGCGCTGATGCCGTTTTCCGCTTCGCCGACGATGGTGATATCCGGGCAGTCAGAAAAAATATCGCCGAGAAAGCGGCGAAAAACCAGTGAGTCATCAACGATCAGCAGCCGTACCTGTCCCACCGGATGCTCCTCTTTTCTGCTCCTATCCATTACGTGGTTCCTCCTCCGCCTCTCTGCGCCCTTTTCCTGGGGCTTGGTAGAGCCGGTGGGCGTGAATATAGGCATCGACCAGCTCAGGAAGAAACTCTTCCGTTGCCTGGCCTTTGTGAAGCAGCTCACGGATTTGAGATGAACTGATCGGTACGGGGATGGTCTTAAGAAGAGTGACTCTTTTCAATTCTCCCCTGCCCTGCCAACTGCCGTCCTGAGTAGAATAGCCAATCTTTGCTAAAAATGCACAGATCTCTTGGTGGTCACTGCCTGCTCTTTGGGCAAGAACAAGCTCAACCAGACCGAGGATATCTCGATAGGATTTCCAACTCAACAGGTCGAGAAACGCATCGCTGCCGATAATGAAAAAAAAGTCTCCTGCAGGGCAGGTGCGGCGCAGTGCATGGAGGGTGTCGATGGTATAGGTCGGCGGCGGCAGTCGAGCCTCGATACTGCAGCAGGAAAAATGCTGGTGGTTCTCCGTCGCCAGTCTGAGCATCGCTAGGCGGTGGGCAAAGGTCAGGACCTGAGCACCATCCTTATGCGGTGGATGTGCAGCAGGGATAAACACCACCTTGTCCAGCCGACATTCGCTCAAAGCGGCTTTGGCGAGTTCAATGTGACCCAAATGGACAGGGTCGAATGTGCCGCCGAGCAGGCCGATTCGCTCAGGTTTCACCCGCGAACCTGACCCTGACCAAAGACGACGAATTTACGGGTGGTCAGTTCAGTAAGCCCCATCGGACCGTAGGCATGGAGTTTACTGGTACTGATCCCAATCTCCGCCCCAAGACCGAGTTCCCCACCATCGTTGAACCGTGTCGAGGCGTTGACCATCACCGCGGAAGCATCGACTTCGGCAATGAATCTCTGCGCCGTACTGTAGTTTTCGGTAACGATCGATTCGGTATGGCGGGAGCCGTAACGGTCGATATAGGCCTTTGCTTCAGCGTAATCGGCAACAACTTTGACACA
>JAZBOD010000464.1:0-10611 GCA_036350955.1 Desulforhopalus sp.
GGGTGATGTATACCCGTGATCCCCTGGATGCCGGGCAAGCTGATTCGCTGGTGGTGACCGCCGTTCCCGGTCTGGGTATCGCCCTGGTCGACGGCAGTACCGTTCCCGACCAGTTTGTCCTTTCCCGCCGCGACCCGGAGCATTTCTGGGCCAAAAAACCGGCCTATCCGGCAACTGCGGCGAGGAGTTCCGGGATAACCGGAGGTACCTCTGAGCTTTTCTGTATCGATGAGAAGGCGGTATCGGCCCTGGCCCGCTGGGGACTCGAGCTTGAAGCCCTGAGTGGCGGTGCGGCCCAGGATGTCGAGTGGACTGAGGATCACCAGGGCCGACTGCTGGTGCTCCAGTCACGACCGATCAATGCCGCGCAGAAGAGCATCGACGAAAACCCACCCGCCGGTGGAACGGAGGAGAGCCTGCCGCCGGTTACCCCGGCAGCGGAACTTCTCGAAATGGGCATTCCGGCCAGTGTCGGTGTTGCTGCCGGCGAGGTATACCGCCACCGGGACGGGGCTGGTCACCACCTCGTCCCACCGGGGAGCGTACTGGTTACCTCCGGCATTCCCCCCAGTCTGGTTCCGCTTGCCCATAAAGTGCGGGCGGTGCTCGCCGAGCACGGCAGCAAGGCCAGCCATTTCGCCTCGGTGGCCCGGGAGTTTGGTCTGCCGCTGGTGGTGGGGTTGGGTGAACTTGATCTGCGTGACGGGCAGACGGTTACGGTCGACGCCTACCGAGGGGTCGTCTATGACGGGGAAGTTGCCGAGTTACTCGCCTGGCAGGAGCAGCAGCAGGCCAGGCCACCGCTGCCCTTTCAGGAGAAACTGGCACCGATCATGGCGCTGATCAGCCCCCTTAACCTCACCGATCCGGCCTCAACGGAGTTTCGGCCGGAGAATTGCCAGAGCTTCCATGACCTGGTCCGTTTTGTCCACGAAAAGGGGACCGAAGAGATGTTTTCCCTGGTCGATAAGGGACGCGGTCTGCGCCGGGCCAAAGTGCTTGAGTCGGCAATCCCCATGGTCATGCAGGTCCTTGACCTGGGGGGAGGGCTGAGCGAGGCTTCCGGCGTAAGGAAGAGCGTTACCCCGGAAGACTTTCAAAGTGCGCCGATGCGGGCGGTGTGGGCGGGATTGGCCCATCAGGATGTCACCTGGTCGGAAGGTCTGCTCCACCTCGACTGGGAGCGCTTTGATCAGATCAGCGGCGGTATTTTTGATCTGAAAAGTTCCTCGCAGCTGGCCAGCTATGCCCTGATCGCCGGGAATTATGCCCATCTCCTGCTCCGATTCGGGTACCATTTCGCCGTCGTCGACACCCTTGCCGGTGATCGGCCGGAAGAGAACTATATCCAGTTCCGCTTCAAAGGTGGTGGTGGGATGGTCGAGAAGAAGAGCTGGCGGCTGGCGATGCTCGGCAGGGTACTCGGCCATTTTGGCTTTCAGGTTCAGATCCAGGAAGACATGCTCGAGGCCAAGTGCATGCGCCAGCCTTTTGCCGCCAGCCAGCATCGTCTCGAGATTCTCGGCTATCTGCTCGGCCGAACCCCGCTGCTGGATATGGCCCTGGAAAGTGAGGCGGATGCTCTGGCAATGGCCGAACAGATGATTGCCGTCTGGCAGAGTCCACGCGGTGCTGTGGCAGCAACGGATACATCTTCTCCCGCTTCCGGGAATCTTTAAAAACCTCTGGACTGACTATCATGAGTGAAAGTACCTATCCGATCTACTGGGTTACCGATCACCTGGCTACTGGCCCGGCACCAATGTCGTACGACCATCTGGATGGGTTGAAGGAGGCGGGGATTGTCGCGATCCTCAACCTCTGCGCGGAGTATACCGACCTCCACGAAATCGAATCGAAGCATGGCTTTGAAGTGCACTATCTGCCGATCGAAGACGAAGAGACCCCGCAGCTGCAGGCGTTGGAAGTCGCCCTCGACTGGCTTGACGAATCGATCTATCTCGGCAAGAAGGTCTACGTGCACTGCCGCTACGGGATCGGCAGAACCGGGACGATTATTTCCGCCTATCTGCTCCGCCGGGGCCTAGGGAGTAAGCTGGTTAAACAGAAAATAAAAAAAATGCGTTCCCGCCCTGCCAATTTCTATCAGTGGTGGCTGGTCCGGAAGATCGGGAAAAAGGAGGGAAAACTGACCATCCGCGAGCCCTCCCTGGAGTGGAAAAGCCTGGTCGATTTAAGCCCATTTTTTACCGATTTTGAAGCACTGCTCACCGAAATCGACAACTTCCTCGAAAAGCGTGGTATTGTCCAGTTCTGTGGTTGTGACCATTCCCGTTGCTGCACCGAGTACGTCGAGGTCTCCCTGATTGAGGCGGCCTATCTGATCCACCATCTCAACAAAAGGCTGCACCGGGCCGAACGTCAGGCGGTGATAGAGCGCTGCGGCGAGGCAAGCCGCACTATCCGGCAACTCCGCAAACTCTTTCCCGAGCACATGGAGGAATTCCGGCAGGCCTACGCCGCAAAAGAGATCCTCTGCCCCCTCTCGCGGGAGGGCGTCTGTCTGATTGCGCCGGCGCGGCCGCTGGCCTGTCGACTCTATGACCTGACTGCTCTATTGGAGAGCAACGAGTTTACCCTTTCCTGCCGGAATCGGGCCCAGGAGCTTTCCCGCGGCCTGTTTCTCGCTTTGGCGGGCAGTTTTTCCGGGCGGGAAAAGATCAGCTTTCCTCTGGTTGACGTGGCCTCCGGCAAATTTGTTCAATCCTTTTTCCACCTGCTTGCTGATGAGGTGGAGAGCGACTATAGTTCATCGTCCTGAGTGCCGGCTGTCTGGGCGGTGCACTCCGAGAGCTTCGCCCCATGGCGTGAAGCGGAATCTGGCCAACAATAATGGAAATTCTCAATACCCTCTACCTCTATCTGGATGCGCTCCTGGTTGCGCCCTTCAGGCTCTTTTCGGTGCCGATAGCCGGTTTTTATTTCGGTACCTTGGTGCTCTGCATGTGGTGCATCCTGCTTGGCGAACTGACTTTTCGTATTGCCAACTGGGCCAACCGGGCACACATGAACAAACTGCGTGGCCAGGCGGTACGGATGCACAACCTCTCGATCAAGGCGATCTCCTTGAAGGATAAGGAAAATTATCGCTCCTGTAACAAGCAGGCCAACGAGGCCTTCGGAAAATATTTTTTCAATATGATTACCCAGGGGGCAGCGTTTCTCTGGCCGGTGCCGTTTGCCCTGGCCTGGATGGGCACCAGGTTTACCGGGGTGGAGTTTGAGCTCCCCTTTCCCTTGCCGATCATCGGCGATACCATGGGCTTTGCCGTAGTGCCGGTGAATATGTACATCCTCTGCCGAATATTCTGGGGTAAACTGCGCCATCGCCTGCCGTTTTTCCATCAAGGGCCAAAAGTTGGCCTGGATGAGGGTGAAGAGGAGATGATCAGCTGGGCAGAGCTGGAGAAAAGCCGCGGCTTACCCGCCAGATTCTGGAACAACGGTGAATCCCCTGAAGAGGGGAAAGCCGATCCCCCCGGGAACGCCGCCGCAGGTCATAAAAATCACCCCTGAACCTCATTAGGGTCAATCTCTTGCCAAAGCCGCCAGCCGGGGTATTAGATTATCATTAATTACCCTGTTGCCGTCTTGTTGTTGGCGCAGAGAGTGTTATGGTGGTCGTGGACTCTCTGCTGCCGGTCGACCAGGTTAAGCGAGCCGTTGATTTTTTCGCCTAGTTCGTCGCTCCCCGGGGGACAAGGGCACTACTGGTAGGCCACTCTGGTCGGCTGTGTTTTCTCAACTCGGTATTTGCTCCCGGGGTAATCCTCCCCGGGCCGCGTCCTCTATGACTGCCGCCACACCTCAGGCGCTTTTTGCGATCAGCTCTCTTGGTCTTGGGCATGCCACCCGCAGTTTGGCTGTTTTGCGGGCCTTTCTGCAGCAGGGATATGCGGTCACCGTGATCTGTGACGGTGCCGCCCTCTCTTTTCTGCAACGGGAACTGGCTTTGGAAACAGCGGTCAGCTTCCAGCAGATTACCGACTACCCGCCCTTGGAAAGGGGTACTGGTTGGCGATTCTACTGGTATCTGCTGGTTGATCTGCTGAAAACCTGGCTGGTGATCGAAAAAGAGCATCGCTTGGTCCAGCCCCTGGTCGACGGCTATGAACTGATCTTCAGTGACGGCCGTTACGGCATCCGCAGCCGGTTTGTCCCAAGTTATATCCTTACCCACCAAATCGCCTTCATTCCACCCAAAGGATTTTCTTTCACCCGAGAAATCACCAAGTATCTCAACTCCCTTGCTTTACGAAAATTTGACTGCATCCTCATTCCCGACTTCCCCGATCAGCAGGAGAACCTCAGTGGCGTGCTCGCCCATGCTCGAGGCGCCATGCCGGCCAGACACTGTTTTGTCGGGATCCTCTCTTCCTATCAACCTATCAATGTTGTTCAAGATATTGATTACCTGTTTATTATCAGTGGCTATCTTGTCGAACATAAAGATCATTTTGTCGGTGAACTGTTCAGCCAGGCCCGCCGGCTTGAGGGGCGGAAGGTCTTTGTTCTCGGCACCGATCAGGGGAGTGACAACCTCTCTGTGGTGTCACTGGCGGCAGATCTGCAGGTTTATGGCATGGTCAGCGGCAGGCTGCGTCAGGAGCTGTTCAACCGCTCCCGAAGGATCATTTCCCGAGCCGGCTATTCAACGATTATGGACCTGGTTGAGCATGGCAGGCGAGCGCTGCTTATCCCTACTCCGAACCAGACGGAACAGGAATATCTGGCGGAATATCTCGGCGGGCGCAACCTTTTCGCCACCCGCAGGCAGAAGGAGCAGTTTGACCTGATCCAGGCTGTGGCGGAGAGCGAGCAGATGGGGAAATTTGTCCCACCATGGACCACCCAGGAGACCTTGGGTCGCATCGTCGCCGCTGTTGAACCGATGTTGCGGAAACAGTTTTTTTCCATCGTTGTTCCGGCCCATAATGAAGAAACGGAACTATTACCTACCCTGCACGCTCTTCTGGCCCAGGATTATCCTGGTGATCGCTTTGAAATCCTCGTTGTCGAAAACGGATCGATGGACAATACCCTGAGAATTGCCCAATCCGTGGCCTCTGGCTCCCGGGCAACGTGCCGGATCTCGGTCATCCAGTGTGCTCAAGGGGTGTCAATTGCCAAGAACACCGGTCTGCAAAAATCCTCCCCGAGATCGGATTGGGTAATTTTTTGTGACGCTGACACCCGTCTCGGACCGTTTTTCCTGCGTCACCTGAACACCTGGCTGAACCGGAACGGTAAGAGGCTGAGCGTTGGTACCGCCAAAATTACCCCTCACCCCGGTGCTCACCGGTATGCCCGGCTGTGGTTTGCCCTGTTCAACCTGGTCCATCGTCTCAGCAAAACCTCCTTTTCCCTGCAAGTTGCCAGGACTCCCGTTGCTCGTCAGGTTGGTTTTGATGAAAGTCTGCAGCTGGCTGAGGACCTGCTTTTCCTTCGCCGCTGTCGAGAATACGGCGACTTTTTTTTCCTTCCGACGAACCAGGTGTCAACGTCGGTCCGCCGTTTTACGGCAAACGGTTATCTCCGGCAAAGTATCCGCTGGCTTGTCGAGAGTCTTCTCCCATTACCTTTGAAAAGAAAAAAGCGCTATGACGTGGTCCGTTGAACTCTTCTCGGTAGCCGGCCTGCTTGAGCTCCTCACGGGGCATGAGAATCTGGCCTACCTTATTCTCTTTCTCGGGGCATTTTTTGAGACCTTGATTCCGGTATCCTTTGTGGTCTATGGCGAAATCTTTTTCCTGTCCGGGGCGGTTTTGGCCGGTGCCGGGACTCTGGCCTGGCCGGTGGTGGCGACAGTCTTGTTTCTCGGGGGAATTCTCGGCGATAATGCCAGCTATTGGCTGGGACGCCTGTTCGGCTTGCGTCTGTACGATATCCTTGGCAACTGGCCGATAGTTGGCAGGTTTCTCTCCCGGGAGCGCTACCATCGGGGTGCCGGTTTTTTTGAGCGTCATGGCCCGTTGGCGGTTTTTCTGGCCCGTCTTGCCGGACCATTCTCCTGGATTGTTCCTTCGTTGGCCGGGGCCTACCGGATGCCCTATTCAACCTTCATTTTCTACAACATTCTCGGGGTGGTGGCTGGTATTGGCCAATTTTTGCTGCTTGGCTATTTCCTCGGGCATAATCTCGAAGATCTGTCCCGCTGGCTGGATTGTCTCGGGGTGTTCCCCCTGGTTCTTCTGCTGGTTGTGCTCGGTCTGCTGGGATGGTTTACTCGGGCAAAGATCAACTGCTGTGGTAACGGAAAAATCTAACAGAGCCATCTGCAAACGGAGAGAGGAGGGAACTCGTTGCCAGAGCAAAGCCTATTACGATTATGATCTGTTTCTAACCCCACTCTGGCAGAGATGCTCTAGGGAATTGCTGCTGCCGCCAACCCATAGAGCACAGACCAATCAGACAAGGGGGAAGGGATGTTTCGCGTTGACCAGATCGTTTCCGAGCACTACCCTGCGCTCGCCGAACGCGCTTTTTATCGGCCTTTGCTCCGGCCGATCCTCCGGCACATGCTCCATGAAGAGGAGTTTCTCTGGTTTGCCGAGCGTTATCCCCACCTCCACGGTATTGACTTCGTCGAGCAGGCCCTCGACTATTTCGACTGCAGCTATGCGGTTTCCGCCCGGCAACGGGAAAATATCCCGGCGGCCGGGCGGGTGGTGATCATCGCCAACCATCCAATTGGTTCTCTGGATGGTCTCTGTCTGCTTAAGCTGATCCATGAAATCCGCTCCGATGTGCGGATCGTCGCCAATGACCTGCTCCACTCCCTGGTGAACCTGCGAAGTTGCCTGCTGCCAGTACGCAATATGACCGGTAACAGTTCCCGGCAGCACCTGCGGCGGATCAGCCAGGCCCTGGAAAACGAGGAGGCGGTGATCATCTTTCCCGCCGGCGAAGTCAGCCGTCTCGGGGCACATGGGATCCGGGACGGTCGCTGGCGACCAGGTTTCCTTAAAATGGCCGAGACAGCACGGGCGCCGATTCTGCCAATCCATGTTGCCGGGAGGAACTCGTCGCTGTTTTATCTCTCCTCCCTTGTCGCCAAGCCTCTGTCGACCCTGCTCCTGGTGGGGGAGATGTTTCACCAGCCCTCCCGGCAGCTGCAATTGACCATCGGCCGGATCATCCCCTTTAAACACTATCAGAGCCCTGGCCTGTCGCGGCGGGAAAAAGTCCGCGTATTCAAAAGGCACCTCTATAACCTTGGTGCCGGCAAGAGACCGCTGTTTACTACCGAATCGGCGGTCGCTCCGCGGGAAAGACGGATTGAACTCAAAAAAGAGCTCAGGAAGGCAGAACTCCTCGGGAAAACCCCTGATGGCAAAAAGATCTTCCTCTTTCAGCCTGATCGCTCGTCAGTGGTAATGCGCGAGCTCGGGTGCCTGCGGGAGCTGGCTTTTCGCGCGGTGGGGGAAGGGACTGGTGACCGCCGAGATTTGGATGGGTTCGACTGGTACTACCGTCACCTCTTTCTCTGGGATGAAGAGGGGCTCGAGATTGCCGGGGCCTATCGTTTTGTTGACTCGGCTGAAGTGCTCCGGGAGAAGGGAACCTCTGGCCTCTACAGTGCCAGTCTGTTCAACTATGGGGCGGAGCACGCCTATTTTCTCGAAAATGGTCTTGAACTGGGGCGCAGCTTCGTCCAGCCAAGGTACTGGGGCAACCGCAGCCTCGACTACCTCTGGTTCGGCATTGGCGCCTTTCTCCGTGAGAATCCAGGTTACCGCTATCTCTTTGGACCGGTGAGTATCAGTGCCGCGATGCCGCCGGCGGCCCGGGAACTGCTGGTCTACTTTTACCGGCTCTATTTCGGGGCATCCGGCCCGAATCGCTGCTCGCGAAATCCTTTCAGCTATTCGCAACCGCTGGCCACCCTGGCTGAGCAGTTCTCGGGTACCGATTATCGGGCGGATTTTCGCCGGCTGAAAAACCTTCTTGCCAATCTCGGCACGGCAGTTCCGCCCCTGTATAAACAGTATGCCGAACTCTGTGATCCGGGAGGCGTGGTGTTTGTCGATTTCAATATCGATCCGGCCTTTAACAACTGTGTTGATGGCCTGGTAATTGTCGATACCCACCGGTTGAAAGCAAAAAAGCGGCAGCGTTATATCGAGACGGCCAATCTTGTTTGAACCCTTGTCCAGGTGAACTTTAAAAAATCAGGGTTTTTTCTGACTGGCCCGGGCCAGTACGGTCAGGGCGAGCAGGATCAGGCTGCCCCCGGCAAGTTTCGCCGGGCCAAGGGGTTCGGCGAGAAAGATTGCCGCGAGCAGGACGGTCACCAGCGGTTCAAGCGTGGAGATGGTAGCGGCATCGGCGGCACTGATTCGGGCCAGACCGGCGAAGAAGGTGACCATGGCGATCACTGTCGAGATCACTGCAATCGCGGCAATTGCCAGCCACCCGACGGTCGAGCCAGGCAAAGCAGGTTGATCGATCAGCGCCATTGCGGTGAGGACCGTTCCGGCGGAGAGCATCACTACTGTCGCCGCAGGCAAGGGTGCTTCACTCTGGAGCATTTTACTGCCGACCAGAATATAAACCGCGTAGATAAATGCTGCGGATATGCCGAGGGCAATCCCCAACGGAGTGCCGGAGGTGTCGCCGCCAATGGTCAGTGCGGTTCCGACAAGAGCGGTCAGAACCGCCCCGAGCTGCAGCCGGCTCAGCGGCTGCCTGAAAAACGCACCTCCAAGCAAGGTGACAAGAACCGGATAGAGATAGAGGAGCAGGGCGGCGAGGCCTGCCGAGGCATGGTTGAGGGAGGAGAAGAAACAGAAGGACTGGCCAACGTAACCCAGGCCACCCATGCCGATCAGGACCAGGAGATTGCGGCCCCGCGGCCAGCGCAGGCCTCTGCCGAGCATCACCGTGCTCATCAGTACGGCTGCCAGGGAGAACCGAAGCGCGAGGACCGCCATGGTTTCTGCCCCGGAGGCATAGGCGATCTTGATGAATATCGCCATCGCCCCAAAGGCAACTGCGGAGAGAGCGACATAGAGCATGCCGACCCAGGAACTGCTTTTATGTTGCGAGGTATTGACTGGCATATTTCCCCCGGGAGGCGGCGATGCATGCCCAATAGATGGGTTCTGGATTCTGGGGGAGGGTGGCCTGGGTGGTGTTTTCAGCCGGTGCGCTGCTCTTCTGCGCGTACCGCCAGAACGGCGGCGAGGTGCGCAACGGTTTCCGGGGGATTGTCGGTAAACCGAATTCCCGTCCCGGCAGGATTGCTGCGGATTATTTCTCCTTTGAAGGTCATCGTTTCGGTATTGATCCCGGCGCCGAGGGTGATCGTCACCTGGCAGGGTTCACCCTCGGGCAGTATCTCCCCCTCCGGAAAAAAACAGCCCCCGGCGCAGATGTTTGCCACTTCGCCGGTTCGGTAGGTATCGATCTGGTGCAGGGAAAGCATCGCTGGAATTCGCACGGTTATCCTGGTGAATTGTCGTTTTTCGTGGGTCATGGTACGGGCAGCCGCCTGCTGTTGTGCCGGTTTACTCGCCGGCCAGAACTTTTTTTATCGTTCGGCCGATCTGGGCACGGGTGACCGGTTTCTCGAGAAAAGAGGAAATCCCGAGGGCTCGTGCCTGGCTGACATCCTCGCTTTTGGCGTAACCACTGATGATGATTGCTTTCTGTCCTGGGCGAATCTGGAGGATCTTTTCGTAGGTCTCGCGCCCGTTCAGGCCCTCGCCCATCATCATGTCAAGCAGAACCAGGTCGACCGGTTGGTCTTTCAGCACGGCAAGCCCCTCTTCGCCGCTGCCCGCCGAAAGGGTAATGTAACCAAGACTCTTCAGGAGCCGCGCCATGGTTTCATTCTGTTCCGGCTGGTCATCGATCAGCAAAATCTTTTCTCCCAGGCCGGTGGGGCAGAGGTCATTTCCCGGCATTTCCTGGGAACTTTTTTTCTCCTCGGTTGCCGGCAGATAAATTTCGAAAGCCGCCCCGGGATTGTTGTCCTTGACCTCGATCCAGCCGCCGTGCTCGCGCACGGTATTCCAGACAATCGCCAGGCCCAGTCCGGTACCGCTTTTGCCCATTACCTTGGTACTGTAAAAGGGGTCGAAGATATGATCCTGGTCATTTTTGGAAATGCCCGGGCCATTGTCGGCGATGGTGATCTTGACGAAATCGCCGGCACCGCGAGGCTTGTCGATATCGGGGACGGGGTGGGTGAATCGGCAGTTGGCCGTGGATATCCGGATCTCTCCGGCTGGCCCGGAGGCCTCCAGAGCATTGCCGATCAGGTTCATCAGGATCTTATGGATGTGCGGGGGTGAACAGGGGGTGTTGGCCAGATTTTCCTGGAGTGAGGTGCGGATAATCGATTCAGGATACCGGGCAAGGCGTTCGTTGTGTTCAATCGAGTTGAGATGGTTGAGGATAATTTCGTTGATATTTTCGACAGTGGTGGTAGCCAGGCCGCTTCGGGCCAGGACCACCAGATCGGTGACCACTGCCGCGGCCCGTTTGCCGGCCTCCTGGATCTTGCCGATCTCCCGGTAATAACGGTCGGTAGGATCCATTTGCGAGAGAAGCAGGTCCGGATAGCTGACAATTGCTGAAAGGATA
>JAZBOD010000465.1:0-2626 GCA_036350955.1 Desulforhopalus sp.
AATCCGCACCAGGGCGGTGGCGGTCAGTTTTTTTTCCAGTTCGCGGAGGAACTTCTGGTTGGCAAATCGGTTGGGCAGATTATGGCACAGGGTGGTTTGCAGCCCCATCCGGCCAAGAAATTTGAGATCAGCAACAATCTCCCGGAGATTATCGCGCAAAATCCCCTCCCGGCAGGCAACGCCGACCCGGCGCCCGGCCAGATTCCGGCCATATTCTTCAAGATAGAGCTGGGTCATGGCTTTTTGGGGGGTTATTGACAGAGCCTGGCAACGGCAGCCAGTTGCCAAACGGGCCAGGCTGCCGCAGGCAGCATAGCACATCTTCCTGCCATCAGCCACTCTGCCAGCAATAAGGAGAGGGCTTGACGCACCGCCATTACAGCTTTGTAATGGTTCGGAAAGGTTTCAGCAATGTACTCTGCTTATTCTTTTTCTGCAGGCCAATTAATCCGCCCAGACAACCGCCAACCCTTTGGAGCAATGCTATATGCCCGCCACCAGCGATTACCCGCACAGCCCAGCCAGGATGGAGCAGGAGCTGCCGGCTCCAGCAGCTTACCTGTCGATTCAAGAGATCAATGCCGCGGTCAAGAGCCACGGTGCCTGGGTCGAACCGCTGAGGTACCAGCTCGGCAAGGCGGTGATCGGTCAGAAACATCTGGTCGAGTGTCTCCTGGTGGGTCTGCTCAGCGGCGGCCATCTCCTCCTGGAAGGACTACCCGGTCTGGCCAAAACCCTGGCGGTAAAAAGTATCGCCCGGGCGGTGCAGACCGATTTTCGCCGGATCCAGTTCACCCCGGACATGCTTCCCGCCGATATCATCGGTACCGAGATCTATAACCCCCGCGAAATACGTTTCGAAGTAAAAAAGGGACCGATTTTCAGTTCTCTGGTTCTCGCCGACGAAATCAACCGGGCTCCGGCCAAAGTGCAGTCGGCCCTGCTCGAAGCGATACAGGAAAAACAGGTGACCATTGGCCAGCAGACCTTCCCGCTGCCCGAACTGTTTCTCGTTTTGGCCACCCAGAACCCCATTGAGCAGGAGGGGACCTACCCTCTCCCGGAGGCCCAGGTCGATCGCTTCATGCTCAAGGTCGTGGTTGGCTACCCGAGCCGGGCGGAAGAGCGCCTGATCCTTGACCGTTTCGACCGAGCCGACAGCGAGCTTGCCGTGGTGCCGGTAGTCAGCCCAAAGGAGATTTTGACCGCAAGAAAAGTGGTCGACACCATCTATATGGACGACAAGATCAAGGACTATATTGTCTCCCTGGTCTATGCCACCAGAGCCCCTCAACTCTTTCAGCTTGACATCCAGAACTACATAGAGAACGGGGCCTCGCCACGGGCCACTCTCAGCCTGAAATCGGTCTCCCGGTGCCTGGCATTTCTCGCCGGCCGAGGCTACGTTACCCCTGACGATGTCAAAGCCGCCGCCGGTGACGTGCTTCGCCACCGCCTGCGCCTCACCTATGAGGCGGAGGCAGAGGGCATAGTCGGGGAGGATATTATCAGAAAAATCCTCGACACTATCCCGGTACCCTGAACCGCCACCATGGATACCCAACGTACCAGGGAGATTCTCCGCAAAGTCCGCCAGGTCGAAGTCCGCAGCAGGCGGCTGGTCGATGACAACATGGCCGGCCGTTACCAGGCAGTATTTAAGGGACGGGGAATGAATTTTGACGAGGTTCGGGAATATGTCGCCGGTGACGATATCCGCACTATCGACTGGAAGGTCACCGCCCGCACCGGTACCCCCCATATCAAAAAGTTTACCGAAGAGCGGGAGCTGACGATCATCCTGATGATCGATATCAGTGCCTCAGGCGATTTTGGCTCGGGCAATCTTGCCAAGAGGGAACTGATGGCCGAACTCGGTTCAGTGCTGGCCTTTTCCGCCCTGCGCAACGGCGACAAGGTCGGTCTGGTGCTGTTTAGCAAAACCGTCGAACTGTTTATCCCAGCGAAAAAAGGGCGGAGCCATGTATTGCGGCTGATCCGCGAAATACTCTTCTTTGTCCCCGCCGGCCGGCAGACCAGTCTTGAGGCACCGCTGGATTTCACCAGCCGGGTGATCAAAAGAAGGTGCGTCGCCTTTCTCATCTCCGATTTCAATCTGCCCGGTGACTTTTATACCGGATTGAGCGCCCTGAGCCCCAAGTTGCAGATCAGCAACCGCCGCCATGACCTGATTGCCGTGCAAGTCAGTGACCCGCGCGAATTGGCGATGCCGGATGTCGGTCTTATCACTCTTGAAGACAGTGAAACCGGGGAACAGATCGATCTCAACACCGGTGATCCTGTAGTGCGGGACGCCTACCGGGACGGTGCCGTAGCCAGGCAAAAAGCTCTGCACCGGACCATCCGCACCGCCGGGGTTGACCTGCTCGACCTCTCGACCGGCCGGACCTATCTGCCGGCCCTGTTCGCCTTTTTTCAAAACCGCCAGGGGAGACGGTGATGGATTTGCTGCCCAGGCTCCACCAGCAACTGTCTGCCGGGGCTTTTCCTGGCAATACAAACGGTATTCAACAAGGGTTACGGGAAATTCATGGCCCGATACCGCTGACCGGCTGGCCGGCCGAGCTCTTTTTCGGCTTAGCCCTGTTCTTCCTCCCGGCACTCG
>JAZBOD010000466.1:0-2224 GCA_036350955.1 Desulforhopalus sp.
ACGCCTCAGCCCTGAAAGATCTCAGTGAACAGGTTGGCGATTGTTCGGCCGGCTACTCTACCAGTAAAACCTGTGAAATCGGGCTTTCGCTGCATAGCGGCATACCCTACCGGTCAATCCTCTCTCTGGTCGATGCGGCGAGTACCCCGCTCAGTTAAGGGGATTCATGGCGATCGGGAGTGCAGATCCCCGGCCTAATTACGGTCCAGGGCGAGGTAGACCTGACGGTACTCGCCCTCGCGGTTTATCCGCCGGTCGTCTTCGGCAAGGGCCTGGACGTAGTATCTGGTCGCTTCCTGACGGTCGAGCACATTATCGATATAGTCGGCAACAACGTCTTTGGAGTAGGTGACAATCAGGGTGTAAATCAGGTTGACATGGTCTCTTTCACCGGCTTCCGGAGTCTCGCGGAGAGCACCACCGATAACCTCTTCGGTGACCTGCTGGTATCTGCCGCGGACGGCATCCCGGTCTTCGGCAAACCCCTGCTGGTAACTCTCGTTGATCGCCGCATTGGCGCTGGCCAGAAAAACACTGGCGGTAAACAGGCCGCTGACGCAGTCTTCCGGGTTGTACTCTTTATTGGCCCGTTGCAGATAGTCGGCGACGGTATGACAACTTTTTTCAAACTCCGGAATCAGGGTTATTGGTTCAGCGTCGAGCCAGTTCTGGTAACTGAGATCGGAAATTTTGACAAAATCACCATCTTCGGCGCCAATGGCTGGAGTCAGGGAAAAAAGCAGGATAAGCAAAAGAGTGGAGAGAAAGCTGAACATAGAGGACATTTTCCGATGAGTAGAGGTTTACGGCGCGTAGACAACCAGAGTATGGTTTTCGCCGGCCAATTCCTGATCAATAATCTGGGCAAGAGTTCCCCAGTCGCCACCACCGTGACCGGCACCAATTTTCGGGTAGCCGATGCGCTTTCCGGTGAACTGTTTTTTCAATCCGGCAAAGAGGCGGCGGACGGCGTCGTAATCGACAAGCACCCCTTCACCGTGAAAATGAAATTGGGTATAGCCGTTAACAATGGTGATCTCGTAGTCACCACGTTTGACCGTAGTCAGGCTGAAATTGCCCAGTTTGTTCCTGTCTCCCTTGATGGTGACCAGGTCGGCGGCGTAGGCTTCGGGAAACTCTTCCTGAATGGCCCGGGCCACCCCGGCGTTCATGCTGCAGAAACAATTACAGCCATGGATGATAACATCAAAGCAGCCATCCAGGGCCAGGGCAATCAGGTCTCCTTCTATCCTGTTCATCTGCACTTTTCTCCACTCATTGTTGAGGCGCACCCCGGGTTATGGTTTACGGGTTAACCAGACGAATCAGGCTGTTATACCCTGCGGCCCCGACCAGGCGACGCTCCCCAGCCAAAAAAGTTGGCACCGCAGTGATTGCCAACTCCCGGGCCTGGTTCCAGTCCTGATCGACCCGGTGGCGGTAGGTGCGCTCCGCGAGAATTCTCTTGGCATCACTTGCCGACAACCCTGCTTTTCGGGCCAGATCTACCAGCACTTCCTCACGGGCGAGGTTTCTGCCATCACCGAAGTAGGCCCGGAAGGCGGCATGGTGAAACTGCTGTCCCCGGCCCTGATCATCCGCCCAGATGCCCAACTCCTGGGCGAGCCGGCTGTTGTAGGTGTTGGTTCTCGCACCAAAGGGTAATCCCATTGATTCTGCGGTTCGGCGCAGCTCTGCAACCATTGCTGCGACTTTTTCCGGGGTACTGCGAAACAACGCCTCTAAAGAGAGGCCTGCGGCTGGGGGTTCCGGGTGGAGGGGAAACATCCGCCACTGGACCTTAATACCATACTCCTCCTGCAGTCTTTCAATACTCCCGGTAACGAAATAGCAGTAGGGTCAGATATAGTCGGAAAAAACTGTCAGCCACCTATCGTCCTTCAATGCTCTCTTCCTCCAGGGAGTTCCAAGCGGAAAACTGCCCTTTTGTTCGGTATCTTGGTTCGTTTGGTTTTCTTCTGAGAGTAAGGCCGGATGGGGAGAAGATCAAGGAATCCGGTGAAACATCGTCAGATTATCTTACCGAACAAAAAAATTTTCCGTTATAAAATCGAGCTCCTGCGGACGGGATCTCCTCTGTCACGGCGGCCTATTCCTGATAATTTCCTTGCTTATTCACCTGGCATAACCTATGATCCCAGGTTTACTCACCCCCAAAGGCACATTCTTTTCGAGCTATCCTGCGGAGAACTATTCGGCGACT
>JAZBOD010000467.1:0-12370 GCA_036350955.1 Desulforhopalus sp.
CCGCCGAGAACGACGATCGCGAGAATAATCGCCGACTCGAGAAAGGTGAAACTGGCTGGGTTGACAAAGGTCGTCTTGGCGGCAAACATTACCCCGACAATTCCGGCCCAGAAAGCGCCAAGGGAGAATGCCGTCAGTTTGGTCTTGTGCTTGTCAATACCCATTGCCTGGCAGGCAATCTCATCCTCCCTCAGGGCCAGCCAGGCTCGGCCAAGGCGGGAGTCCTGCAGGCGGTTCACCACAAAAATGGTGATAATCACAAAGAGCACCATAATATAGTAGGTGTACATGATCGCCTGGTCGAGTGGCAGGTCCATCCCGAAAAAACCTGGGCGGGAGATATTGGAAATACCGCTGGGTCCTTTGGAAAAGGTGCCCCAGTTTTCGAGGACCAGCCGAATTATCTCACCAAAACCAAGGGTGACGATGGCCAGGTAGTCGCCACGCAGGCGGAGGACGGGAAAGCCGAGGATAATGCCAAAAAGGGCGCCGAGCAGACCGCCAATGGGCAGAACCGCCCAAAATCCGAGGCCAAAGTGGAGATTGAGCAGGGCGTAGCTGTAGGCGCCGACCGCATAAAAGGCGACAAAACCAAGATCGAGCAGGCCGGCCAGGCCGACGACGATGTTGAGACCCAGCCCGAGCATCACATACATCAGCGCGGTGGTCATCACATTGACCTGGTAGGTCGAGGTGAAGTGGGGGAAAATCAGGGCCACCGTGCCAAGCACGCCGAGGAACAAAAAGCGTTGCCTGGGGTTCTGCAGCATCCGGTGGAGAATGTTCGCCTTCGGTACTATGTCGACTTCGGTCTTCTGATTACGGTTTTTTCTCTGTTGGTAGAAGCGGATCAGCCAGTATATCGTGAAAACCCCTGCGGCCATGTACAGCGAGTTGATCCATCGCCAGGCCACTGTCCTTTCTATCGCATCGACCTTGATCACCAGGATCGGAAAGGTGAGGAAGACAAACCACAGGGAAGTCAGCAGGGCCTTTTTCAGCTCTTTGAGTGAAACCATAGTTGTCGGGTTATACTTTCTGGTTGGCCGCCTTGCCGAGCAGGCCCGAGGGTTTGAAGATCAAAATCAGGACAAGGAGAGTGAAGGCGAAGACGTCCTCGTAATCACTGGTGACATAGCCGGTGGCAAAGCTTTCGGTAAGGCCGAGGATGAGGCTGCCGAGGACCGCCCCGGGAATAGAGCCGATCCCGCCAAGCACCGCCGCGGTAAACGCTTTGATTCCGGCGAGGAAACCGATGTAAAAATTGATCTGACCGATATGCGAGGCGATCAGCAGACCGCCGATTGCCGCGAGTGATGAGCCGACGATGAAGGTCGCGGAGATCACCTGGTTAACGTTGATGCCGACCAGGGTGGCCATGGTCCGGTCCTGGGAGGTCGCCCGCATCGCCTTGCCGATTTTGCTGAATTTGATGATCACGGTGAGGATGATCATCACCACAAAGGTGGTGACCAGAATTGCCACGTCGGTTGAGCCGACGATATGGGCGACAGGCTCCATAAAGGCAAAATCGGGAATCAGCGCCGGGAAAGGGAGAAAATCGGAGGTCTGGGCAAGCAGAACATAGTTTTGCAGAAATATCGACATGCCGATGGCGCTGATCAGCGGCGACAGGCGGGGGGCGTGGCGCAGCGGCTTGTAGGCGACCTTTTCGATGGTGTAGCCATAGGAACTTGACCAGACCACCGCCGCCAGTCCGGCAATAATGACAATTGCCAGAAGGGGGAAGCCGTAGATCGAGAGAACCGTGGCAACAATGAAGGCGGTAAAGGCCCCGATCATATAAATTTCCCCATGGGCGAAATTTATCAGGCCGATGATGCCATAGACCATGGTATAGCCTAGGGCGATCAAGGCGTAGATCGACCCCCTGGTCAGTCCGCTGAACAGCAACTCGATAAAATAGTCCATATCCGGATAAAAAAATATCTGAAGCGAGCGTGCCGTGGGGGCGTGCTCGCTTCAGATAAAAAGAGGTTGTCGTAAACGCCTACTGGACGACGACGTACTGGCCGTTCTCAACCACGTACATGGAAAAACCGACACCGATGGCATCACCTTTTTCGTCAAAATTGATCTCCCCAACCGGGGTAGCAACTTTTTCGCTTTGCAGGACGGCGGTCAGTGCGGCCAGATCGGTGGAGCCGGCCTTTTCGATAGCGTTGAGCATGGCGACGGCGGCGGCATAGGCGCCCTCAAAAAAGGCACCGGCGTCAGCACCAAACACCTTCTTGTGCTCCTCTTTGGCGGCGATGGCCATCGCGTTCTGGGAGTTATCCTGGGGCCCGGCGGCGTAAACCCCCTCTGCGGCTTCGCCGGCAACTTTGATGAAGGTGTCATCCTTTACCCCGTCGTCGGAGACAAATTTGATGTCAAAGCGTTTCTTTTTCATCAGGGTGACGATTTTCGAGGCCTCGGGATGGTAACCGCCAAAAATGACGACGTTTGCACCGGATTGTTTAATTTTGTTGACAATTGCCCCATAATCCATGGCTCCGGGGGTAATTCCTTCAAAAAGCACCACTTCACCTTTGCCGGTTTTTTCGACGTAGGCTTTGGCGCCTTCGGCAAGAGGTTTCCCGTAGTCACCCTTGTCATGAATGATCGCCAGTTTGGTCAGCCCCAGTTTATCGATGGCAAAATCAACCATTGCCGGGGATTGTGCGGCGTTGGGGGCGATGGTCCGGAAAAAATTGGGGTAATTTCCGCTGTAGGTCAACTCGTCGCTGGTAGCGGACGGGGACATTACCAGCACGCCGGCATCTTTATAGATCGGCATGGCGGCGATGGTTGCCCCGGAACAGATATGGCCGAGAACCACATCGACTTTGTCGGAGACCAGTTTGGTAGCGGTATTGGTTGCCACCTCGGGCTTGCAGACATCGTCTTCGACGAGAAGTTCGACCATCTTGCCGTTGATCCCGCCATTGGCGTTGACTTTGTCAATAACCAGTTTGGCTGCATTGACCGAAGGGAGGCCGTAGGAGGCAAGGTCTCCGCTATGGGCGCCGGCGACGCCAAAACGGATAGTGTCCTGAGCCAGGCTCAGGGCAGGGGCCGATAAGGCGATGCACAGACATGCTGCAGCCGATACCAGTTTACCACTGAAATTAAACTTCATTGTTTCCTCCACAAAAGAGTTATTGAGTTTTGACTTCCCAGTTACGGCTGTGCCACGAGCTTCGATAAAAAGAACGGGCATATACCACGAAGTCATGATATTAGTCTGTTGCTCGACATTTTGCAAAATCTAAAGTTGCAACAGCGCAGTAATCCTCGATCAGGAACAGCAAAAAAGCGATCTCATAGAAAAGCAAGAATTCTGCACGGGGAAGAGACAGTACTACTCGTTACTTTATTCCCCGGTAAAAAGCTATGGCAAATGCCCTTGATCTGCTCTTTTTTGTCGGCCGTCCATTCAGCCCGATTTACGCTCTGGCGATGCATCTTCGCTCCAGGTGTTATCGACGGGGAATCTTCAGACAGCACAAACTGCCGGTCCCGGTCATCTCTGTGGGGAATCTGGTCCTTGGCGGCACCGGGAAAACACCGGTTGTGCAACACATTGGCCGGCTCCTCCAGAAAAAGGGTTTCCGGCCGGCGATTGTCAGCCGCGGCTATCGTGGCCGTGCCGCGGCAGCGGTGAACATTGTCTCCGATCACCAGGAACTTTTCCTCTCCGCAGTCGAGGCAGGCGATGAACCTTATCTCCTCGCCAAAACCCTGCCGGGAGTGCCGGTGCTTACCGGCCGCCGCCGGCTCTTTCCTGCCCGGCAGGCGATTGACAGGTACCAGGTTGACGCGATCATACTCGACGATGGTTTTCAGCACCTCGGCCTGTATCGGGATATCGATCTGGTCCTTTTTGATGCTGGCGCCCAGGCCGGCAGCAGCAGAGTCTTTCCCGGTGGTCCGCTCCGGGAACCAATCTCCGCCCTGCAGCGCTGCCATGCCTTTTTGCTTACTGGCAGAACACCGCAAAACCAGATGAGGGCCGGACTTTTTGCTGAGTTGCTGGAAAAAAAATTCCCCCACGCGCCGACATTCTTCAGCGATTTTGACCGGCCAAGGCTGCTTGATGCTGCAGGAAGGGATCTGCTCGATCAGGCTCACGGTGAGCGGTACCTGGCATTTTGTGGAATCGCCAACCCCCAACGTTTTTATCATTCTCTAGAGGAACTCAACCTGCCTTTGGCCGGATTTATGCCTCTTGCCGACCACCAGCGCTATTCTCCGGCAGTGCTTCAGCGCATTATCGCCAAAGCCCAGGCCGAAGGCGCTGGATGGCTGATTACCACCGAGAAGGATTTTGTCAAACTGGCTGGAGTAAACCTGCCGTTGCCGATTTGCCGGCTGGTGGTCGGCCAAAAAGTCGCTGCGGCTTTTGATGAATTCCTTGGCAAAATGCTCGCAACACGGTAAATCGCAGCGTTTTCGCCGGAGAAATCCCCCCTGGACTGTGGGGAAATAGACTGGTTTTGCTCGGCGAAGTGTTCTTTTGTCCACAACCGGACTTTTGGCAATTTCCAGAGTCTTTCTTTTTAATATACTGAAAGTATTGATTAAATTTATACTTTCGAGTTATTTTTCCTTTGGGTGCAGATATTGCATGGTAGTGGCCAACAATCCCTTTCCAAAAAAAGGAAATCCATGGCACTTCCCGTTGATCCACATCAATACACCCTGCGCGACGCGGTGAGTTGTTGCGGGGTTGGGCTGCACTCCGGCAGGACTGTCAATTTGACCATCAAGCCGGCGCCGGTGAACAACGGTATTCGCTTTTTCCGTAGCGATTTGCCGACGAACATGCATATTCCTGCCCGTATCGATAAGGTTATCGATACCCGTTTGGCGACGACCCTCGGCAATGCCGATTTCCGGGTTTCCACCACCGAGCATCTTCTTGCCGCGCTCCAGGGCTTCGGTATTGACAATGTTGATGTTGAACTGGATTCGGCAGAGATTCCAATTATGGACGGCAGTGCTGAGCCGTTTTTCCAGTTGTTGAAACTGACCGGGAAAAAACAGCAGAAAGGTTTGCGCAAAGTCCTCCGCATTACCCGACCAATCCATTTTGCCGAAGGGGATACCCGGCTCAGTGTCTCTCCCTATGACGGTTTCAAAGTTACCGGCGAGATCAGTTTTGACGACGCGCTGATCAATCGACAAAAGTACAGCATCGACCTTACCCCTGACCGATTTGCCAGCGAAATTGCCAGGGCGAGAACTTTCGGCTATGTCGAACAGGTCGAGGAGTTGTGGGCTAATGGGCTCGCCTTGGGGAGTTCTTTGGCCAACGTCATTGCCATCCACTGGAACCGCAGGTCGGTGCTCAATGAGGACGGGCTGCGCTTTGCCGATGAATTTATCCGCCACAAGGTACTTGATCTGGTCGGTGATCTTGCCCTTCTCGGCTGCCCGGTACTCGGCCATTTCGAAGCATACAAGGCCGGGCACACCCAGCACCTTGGGTTGATGCAGGCGATAGCCGGTGCACCAGAATGCTGGGAAGTGATCACCATGAAAAAAAATGGCGCCCATGCGGTAATGCGCAATGTCACCAAAAGGGCGCGAAGCGCCAGTGAAGTTCTGTCCCCCCTTTACCACATGCTGCCGGTAACGGTATAGGGGCACACCAGAGCCTCAATCTCCCCTGCCTTACTCACTCGCCGATAATCTTTACCAAAACCCTTTTTTTCCGCCTGCCGTCAAATTCGCCATAGAAAATCTGCTCCCAGGTGCCGAAATGGAGTTTGCCGGCGGTGACGGCAACGACAACTTCACGGCCCATGATCTGCCTTTTCAGGTGGGCATCGGCGTTATCTTCATACCCGTTATGGGCATATTGGGATGTAGGTGCATGGGGGGCGAGTTTTTCCAGCCATCTTTCGTAATCGTGGTGAAGGCCGGCTTCATCGTCGTTGATAAATACCGAGGCGGTAATATGCATGGCATTGCAGAGCAGGAGGCCTTCCTGGATTCCGCTTTCAGCCAGACAGTTTTCCACCTCCCGGGTAATGTTGACAAAACCTCGACGGCTGGGAATCTCAAAAAAAATTTCTTTAAAAAACGATTTCATCGGCTCTTTTCCTCGCTATCACGGGTATAAGGCACCAACGCCTGGGTTGACGATGGCCGAAGATGGGGTATAGTAGGAGCGTCAAGGAATGGAATTGCCAAAGGTGGCCGTAATTCATTTCTTGTATTTTTAAGGGTGAATTTCGTGAAAGTATTTATCCCCTCTGTTGTGGGAGGGGGGCATCGCTCTTTTGTTACGGGTACCAGCCCGCTTTAGCCTTGTGCTGGAGATTAAAAATGGCTGAAAAAGCCAGTATGGAAAAGAGATGACCCTGCTTGAAGGACTGCTTTGGTTGACGTTAAACGTCTACCATGAGGCTCGTTCGGAACCGCAGGTTGGCCAGATGGCGGTAGCCCTGGTCACCCTGAATCGGGCCTACGAAAATCATCTGCCGATCAAGGATGTGGTTCGCCAGCCCTATCAGTTCAGCTGGACCTTTCAGAAAGAGTCCTACATCCCGGAAGACCCGAAGGCTTTCCTCGAGTGCATGCAGTCGGTCTATATCGCTCTGCGGGGTAATGATTTTACCCAGGGTGCGACCCACTATCATCTTGACTCGATTGAGCCGCACTGGTCCGGCAGCTACACCTTTCTCGACCAGTACGGGTCGCACAAATTCTATAAGTGAGCATGTGCCGACGAACTTTTTGTTCGGCTCATTGCTCTCCTCTTGCCCCTCCCCTATATTCGGGCCGCTTTTTCCAGCGCAGCACAAAGTGTGGCCAGCCGGGTTTCGTCGGTTTTCAACATGATCGGGTAGACCAGGGTTCTGCCGAGGATCTCAGCTGATTTCGGCAACGCCAGGGGATCGTAAACAATTCTCTTTTTTCCGCCCGGCTCGGTGAATGGATACCCGGAACTGGTCAGAGTTTTTCCCTGCAACAGATGTTCCCAGCGGGGATAATAGTGCCAGCTGTTTTCCGCAAAGTTAATCGCCCCGCAGCCATCACCCCGCAGCGACTCGTTGACCCGTCGACAGTGTTCGGCATCTTCGAGCGAAAAAGCGAAAAAGGTTGCCGAATCTCCCTGCTCATCGACGAGCTGCCGAAAACTGACTCCGGGAAGTACCGAAGCGGCACTTTTCAGCCGGTTTTTGACCGCTCTCTGGATCGCAAGCATTCCATCGAGTTTCTGGAGTTGGGCAAGGCCTATTGCCCCCTGCAACTCCATCATCCGGTAGTTAAAGCCGATAAAGCTTCTCCCCTCCCCGCCTCTGCCGCCTGGATTGGCAAAGTGATCATGGCCGTGATCCTGATACTCGGACATTTTTCGCCACAGTTCCGGGTCATCGGTAATGATCATCCCGCCTTCCCCGGTGGTCAGGGTTTTTACCGGGTCAAAGGAAAAGGTGCCGCAGTGGCCGAAAGTACCCAGGTGCCTCTCTCCTACCCGTCCTCCAGCCGCCTGGGCGGTGTCTTCGAGAAGAGCTATGTCCCGCTGTTTGGCAATGGTGGCTATCTCAGTGATTTTCGCCGGTGCGCCAAGCATATGTACCGGGATAATGCACCGGGTGCGCGGGCCAATTTTTTTCTTGAGATCCTCGGGGTCCATGTTCAAGGTGGCATCAACTTCCGTAAAAACCGGTACCGCTCCGGTTTCGAGAATTGCTTCCCAGGTGGCGACAAAGGTGAAGCCCTGAGTGATAACCTCATCGCCCGGACCAACCCCCAGCGCGGTGAGGGCCACTTTCAAGGCAGCAGTCCCGGAAGTCACTGCCTGGGCATGGCGGGCTCCGCAGTACGCGGCAAATTTATCCTCAAACTCTTTGACTTTCCACATCCCCTGGCGCTGCTCAGCAAATTCATAGCGAAAAAGGACCCCGGTAGCTAAGACATCGCTAATCTCCCTTTTTTCTTCATCGCCGAAAAGTTCGTATCCTGGCATGGTAGTCTCCTGTTTATCCCCTGTAATGAGAGGGGCACTGGCCTTTCAGCCATTCCTAACAAATATCGGCCACGACTGACCCACCATGACTGCAAAGCATGAAAATCATTGTCTTTTGACCACATCCTGATCTTGCCACGGAGGTCGACAGGCTGCCTGGCCTTACCTTGAGCTGCATCGCGAAAGGCCCGGCAGGCTGGAGAACAGGGCCCAAAAGGTTGCGGACACGACGTCCGCAACCGGCGGCCAGGCCAGAGATGGCCTGTCTGCCGGCCTCTCCAGTTGCCGTAGGGTGCGTCATACGCACCACTTTGATGCCTGGGCTTGCTGGTTGGTGCGCGGTGCGCACCCTACAATGAGCTGCTCGCCGAAGCGCCGTAGCTGGAGGTGAGGCCAGGCAGGCTGGGCAATGCTGGGTAAACCGATATCCATTGAAAACCTCCGTGAATGGTTTAAAGGATGAGCCGGCCATTATCAATCAGCCGAACCCGTTCGGTGATCTTTGCTGCCAGAGCGAGAACACTTCCAGGGCCGATCAATTGATCATGCCGCAAGGTGGTCTCATCGACCACCGCGGCATACTCCAGGGCAACCCCGGCCGCGGCAATACTGCCCCTGACCTGCTCGAGTATGGCACCAGCGGTCAGAGGCGACGATTCTCCAGCAACCAGCAAACGTGCTTGAGAAATTGCCCTGGACAGACAAAGAGCCTTCTGCCGTTCGCTGGCCGAGAGATAGCGGTTGCGTGAACTCATTGCCAGGCCATCCTCCTCACGAACAATCGGGTGGCCAATAACTTCGAGGGGAAAGTTGAGGTCTTTTACCAGTTGCCTGACAATGGCCAGCTGCTGGAAATCCTTTTCACCAAAAATTGCCAGATGCGGGCTGGCAATGTGGAAAAGCTTGCAGACCACGGTAGCCACACCGTCAAAATGGCCGGGACGATCAGCACCGCAGAGGCCTTCCGCCAGCTGAGTAACCCGCACGGTCGTTTGAAAGGAAGGACCGTACATTTCGGCAACGCTGGGATGAAAAACTGCAGCAACCCCCTCTTGATCCAGGAGCCGGCAATCCTCGGCAAATTGTCTTGGGTAGACGGAAAAATCTTCGTCCGGCCCGAACTGCATCGGATTGACGAAAATACTCGCCACCACGTGGTGGGCGAGTTTTTTTGCCATCCTCATCAACATCAGGTGGCCCTGATGAAGACAACCCATGGTTGGCACCAGAGCGACACGTTGGCCGTTTGCTCGCCATTCCTGGCTGAGTTGGTGAAGAGCTGAACCGCTCGTGACGATGTTCATTGCTGGGCTTTGATCCGGTTAATCCGGGCGATTACCTCATCCTCCATCCCGGAAAAACGGGGTTTATCAGCCATTGCCATCAACAGATTGTTGTAAATCGCTATAGCCTGATCACCATTTCCCTGCATCTCTTCCAGGCGGGCCATCGCCGTAAAACCGATGTGCTCATAGCCTTGCAGATCTTTAAGGGTGTCGTAGTGTCGGGTTGCTTCAGGGTAGTTAGCCTCAGCCTCTCTGGCCTGAGCAAGACCAAACAGCACCAGAGCATAGAGGGGATGTGAGCTTTTCAGGTTGCCGAGAATTTCCGCATAGGCATTGCCGGCTTTGCTGAACTCCTGGTTCTTCATCTGGTAATGGGCAAGTTCGATCCGCGCCCAGAGGGCGGATGGGGTACTGCCGTACTGCTTAACCACATTCTCCAGCTCAGCTGTCCGGGTGGCGCCGTCTTGTTCCATCGCCAGGGCAAGGGCGGATGCCGCCTGGGCTATAGTCCGTTCGCGGTAGGAGCTGTAAAGTGACCAGCTGACCACACTGACCACCACCAGGATGGTGATCAATTGTATCAGCCGCAGATGCTGGCGAACAAAGGCAATAAATTTGGGCGGCAGATTGAAATGTTCGAGCACCCCTTCGACTTTGTCGATGGTCGTTTCCGGTGCTAATTTTTTTTGAAACACACTCTCAGGGCCGGACATGCGCTTTCCCTCCTCGCAGTATATATGGTATGCTCCTCCCCCAGGGGAAAAGCCACAAAGACGATATCCCGGAAAAAGTGCGCCTTTCGGTCGCGGTGCGCTCACCACGGTGCCGGATCGTCTACGGCTCATCGCCCCTGAGTTACGGGCGCCAGCCAGCTTGAGGTTTTTTCCGTATACAGTTCGGATCCTGCCACGGGGCCACACTATAATATATCGGCTGGGCGCTGTCCATGTGCAAAACAACTGGCCGGAAGGCCTATCATACCCGCGCAAATAATCTGCAGACAAGCGATGCTCTATTCGACTGATCAACCGCTGCTGACTGTGAGCCAGCTCAATCTGGCCATTAAAAATCAGCTCGAGGGTCGTTTCCGATTCGTTCGGGTTACCGGGGAAGTATCCAACCTGAAAACCCCCTTTTCCGGCCACTCCTATTTCACCCTCAAGGATGGCGTCAGCCAGCTTCGGGCAGTTCTCTTCAAACAGCAGAAACGCTTTAACCAGGTGTCTTTGGCCGATGGCCGGGAAGTCCTCTGTACCGGACGGATTTCGGTCTATGAACCTCGGGGAGAGTACCAGTTGATCGTCGATGCGGTCGAACTTGGCGGGAGTGGCCGTTTACAGCTGGAATTTGAAAAGCTCAAAAGAAAACTGGCCGAGAGGGGCTACTTTGCCGTTGAACGGAAAAAAGCACTCCCCCCTTTCCCTTCCCGGATTGTGGTGATCTCTTCCCCCACCGGCGCGGCTATCCAGGATTTTTTAAAAATCGTCAGGATGAGACAGGCACCGGTGCAGATCCAGATTCTGCCGGTACGGGTACAGGGCAGAGAGGCAGCGGAGGAGATTGCCCGGGCCCTGGCTCTTGCCAACCGCCTTGAAGGGGTTGAGGTGATTGTCCTCTGCCGCGGAGGTGGTTCCCTTGAGGATTTGTGGGCTTTTAACGAGGAGGTGGTGGCAGAGGCAATCTTTCACTCGACCCTGCCGGTAGTTACCGCAATCGGTCATGAAACCGATTTTACCATTGCCGATTTTTGTGCTGACTATCGTTCTCCCACCCCTACCGGGGCGGCGGAAAGACTGATACCCGATGCGGCTCTTCTCAGGCGGCAGATCGCCAGCCTGAGTCACCGCTTAAATGTAGCCGTTCATAGCCGGCTTGATCAGTTTGACCAAGTTGTTCGCCAGGAAATCCGCCTGCTGGGTGATCTGCGCGGGGTGTTTGCCGGTTTTCAGCACCGCCTGCACCTCAGCCGTGCCTACCTTGCTCAGGGCATCGGTAAGGCACTGGCTGCCCGGGAGAGTGCCCTGCAGGTCCAGCTGCACGCTCTGCAGATTCAGGCCCCGGGAAACCGGATTACCCTGCAGCAAAAACAGCTTGAACTTGTTGCCGACCGTCTGCACTACACCATCCGCCAACGGCTTGCCGGGTTCCAGGAACGGCTTGCCCGCCAGGCGGCTCTTCTCGACGGAGTCAGTCCGCTGGCAACCCTCAGCCGCGGGTATGCGGTGGTGCGCCACCATGATCCGGTGACGGATCAATTCCGCGTTGTTACCCGAGCCATCGACACCAAACCGGGAGACGCGCTCAACCTGCTTCTCCGGGAGGGAGAGGTGGATTGTCTGGTCACCGGCTGTCACTTGGCCGGGGGTGAGCCAAAGTCCGGCTAAGCGATCAACCAAAGGCAACCTTGGTTCACCTCTGGGGGGTGCCTCTCCGGCCAACCAGTTCCTCGTCCGCTCAGCGTAACTCGAGACCGGAGAAAAAATAGCCTATTTCAAACGCTGCCGTTTCCGGCGCATCGGAACCGTGGGTGGCGTTTTCTCCCAACGATTTACCAAACTCTTTTCTTAAGGTCCCCGGGGCAGCCTGAGCCGGATTGGTGGCACCCATCAGATCACGCCATTTCTGGATCGCGTTGTCTGCCTCGAGCACCATGACAATGCAGGGGCCACTGGCCATAAATTCAGTAAGCTCGCCGAAAAATGGCCTTTCCCGGTGAACATGATAAAAGCCCTCCGCCTCGGCCTGGCTTAAAAAGAGCTTTTTCAGGCCAATGATCCGAAAGCCCTCCTGGAGGATTCGGTCAATGATTTTGCCGCTATTGTTGTCGGCAAAGGCGTTGGGTTTAATTATGGCAAAGGTTCTCTCCATGACTCATCTCCTTTTGAATTAGGTGTTTGATATTATATGTATTTCCTGAAGACATCATTTACCAGCCTACCAGTACCTCGCGCAGACCGACCAGCACAGCGACAAAAATGGCGGAGCCGAGAAGAACCAGGCGGTTGACTCGACGGATATCCTCCACCTCCGGTAGCCTGGATCGGTCACCGATGATCGGTTTTTCAACCAGGATCCCCTGATATGAAGAGGGGCCGCCAAA
>JAZBOD010000468.1:0-6482 GCA_036350955.1 Desulforhopalus sp.
AAAAAATAACACTATAAAAGGGAAAAGTCATGAGCGATTTTTTGAGAATTATTACCCATGCGCGTCGTTTCAAAAGTGCGGTAAAAGAGCTGGATGTTGAGCAACTTGAAGAGGTTAAAAATAAACTTGTGAATATCATCGAAGAGCGGCGCGCTGAAGAAGAGGCGGAGCGAAAAGAAAATGAAGAGCGGCTGGTAAAGATTCAAAAGTATCGGGAAATGCTGGCTGCTGACGGAATTGATCTTGGCGAACTGCAGGAGCTTCTTCCGGAAAGTACCCTCAAACGTGCACCGCGAAAGCCAAAATATGAGATCTGGAACGAGAAGGGGGAGCGGATAACCTGGACCGGACAGGGGCGCATGCCTAACTTTTTAAAGGCCCGTCTTGAGGCCGGCGAGTCGCTTGATACCTTTCTTATTGAGTAGGGTGATAATAGGCGGGGAAATACGTTGGGGCAATGCCGTTGTCCCGGGTCATTGGCGTATTTCCAGGGGGGTTTTGCGGCAGGTGATGCTGAATCTTCCCGAAACAGCATGGGGCGCTTCTGCCGCAAGCCCATCCCTTTCTTCTCTCTTCGTCGGCAGGGAGGAGACTCTTGCCCCATGCTGAAAAAAAAACGCCGAATAGAGTTGTTCTCCTCAGCACCAGGTGTATCTGTTTCTTAGCCAGAGCTGCCGGTACGGCACGGGATAACCTCTCCAGGGGCCATTTTCTCACCGCCAGCCGAGCGGAATATCCCCTTCCCCCTCCTTCATCTCCACCGAAGGCCCAGCTGAGCGGAATTGATCAAGGCATAACTGCCCTTCTCAGTAAAGTTGTCCCTGACTCTTAAATGTACCTTTTAGCCTCTCGCCCGGAAAGGTTTTTCCTCCGCTGACGGAAAATGGTGCCGACACGCTCGAAAAAAAATTGTTGATGGTTAAGGTAAGCGGGAAAGTATCGGTAAAGAACCTTCAATATGGAGCTGTGCAAGGGAGTTATGACGATTCTGGTATGTGACAAGGTGGAGAAGGACTACACTCTCGACAGTCGACGGATAAGAGTTCTAGGCACGGTCGATCTGGTGGTGGCCAAGGGGGAGTTCGTGGTGATTGCCGGCAGCAGCGGCAGCGGGAAAACCACCCTGCTCAGTATCCTTTCCGGGCTTGATCGGCCGAGCAGCGGCCGGGTGGTGATCGCCGGGAAGGATATTACCGATCTGAGCGAGGATCAACTGGCACCGCTGCGCAATACCTTGACCGGTTTTGTTTTTCAGGGTTTTCATCTGATTCCCTCCTTAAATGCCCTGGAAAATATCATGTTTCCGGCTGAGTTGAACCATGACCCGGCGGCCCGGAGCAAGGCCCTTGACCTCCTCGAACAGGTCGGCCTGGCGCACCGCCAAACCAGTTTTCCCGAGCAGCTCTCCGGCGGCGAACAGCAGCGGGTGGCGATCTGTCGTGCCCTGATCAACGACCCGGCAATTGTCTTTGCCGATGAACCTACCGGAAACCTTGACTCGGAAAACAGCCGGGTGATCGTTGATCTCCTGCTCTCCCTGCATCGCCAGCGGCGGATGACTCTGGTGATGGCCACCCACAGCCGCTCCCTGGCTGGGCGAGCCGACCGCATCATCCGGATCCACGACGGGCAGATTGTCGGTGAGGAGCGACCAGGGGCATGAAGTGGCGATTGATTTTCCGGGATATCGTTCACAGCCGGAGTCAGGCAACGGTCTTTGTGCTCTGTGTCGCCCTTTCCCTGGTCTGCATTGTTGCCATCAACAGCTTTCGCAACGATGTGCGCCAGGCCATTATCGGCGATGCCCGGGCCCTGCACGGGGGGGATATTCTCGTTCACTCCCACTATCCCGATTCCCCCGGGCTGGCCGGGGCTCTTGAGGAAATTCTCACCGACGAGGGGGTGGATGGCCTGCGGACCTGGGAGTTCTACTCGGTGGTCCGCCGCGCTGACGGCAAAGAATCGCTTTTGGCAGGTATCAAGGCGGTGGAGGCCGGCTATCCCCTTTATGGGCAGGTCGAACTGCTTTCCGGGGGCAGTCTTGCCACCGTCCTCAAGCCCGGGCAGGTGGTGGTTGCGGCCGCGGTGCTTGAGCGTTTGGGGCTCGAGCAGGGCGATCAGCTGCTCCTTGGCCAGAGCAGCTTTACCATCGCCGATGTGATCAGCCGGGAGTCCCTGAGACCGGTGGATTTTTTCAATTTTGGTCCGCGCATCCTCCTTTCAGCAGATGATCTTCCCGGCACCGAATTGGTGCAGGGGAGCAGCCGGGTTCACTACCAGACCCTGCTGCGGCTGGATGATGCGCAGCGTATCGATGAGCTTGCCGCACTCCTCCAGGCCAGGGCGATTCCCGGCCAGGAGCGGGTTTCCACCTACGCCACCGCCGGGTCGAATATCAAGAGGTTTTTCGACAACCTCTTTTTCTTTCTCTCATTGGTGGCGGTATTTACCATGCTCCTTGCCGGCATTGGCATGCAGAGTTCCCTTGCCGCCCTGCTCCGCGGCAAGGAACGGAGCATGGCAATTTTCCGCGCCCTTGGGGCAACGTCGGCCTTTTTGCTCCGTCATTACCTGCTTCTGGTGCTGTTTCTCGCAACCGCAGGTGCGGTTATCGGTATTGGCGGTGGCCTGCTTCTCGAGCGGCTCTTCCTCAACCTCTTTGCCACCCTGCTCCCGGACAACGTGGTGGTCGGCGCTTCGCTGGCCGATATCCTCGAAGGTCTTGGCCTGGGGCTGGCGGTGGTTGCCTTTTTTACTCTGCTGCCCCTGTCGTCGATCCGTGAGGTCAAACCGACGGCGGTTTTCAACAAGTCTGTTGTCCGCCGGCGCAACTCCAGGGAGAGGATGGTTCTGCTTGCCTGCGGGACTTTTCTGCTTGGTGGTCTGGTCATCCGCCAGCTGGCCGACCTGCAGGTCGGCCTCTCGCTGATGGGGGGAATTCTGGTTCTGGTCGTCTCGATTGCCCTGCTCACCAGTCTGCTGCTCTCTCTCCTCGCCCGGCTGCCGGAGCCGCCGCTGGCACTGCGCCAGGCGGTACGCAGTCTGCTCCGGCCAGGCAATGCCACCCGTTCGATCGTCGCTACCCTTGCCTCGGCCTTCTCGGTGCTGCTCGCCATCTATCTCCTGCAGGACAATCTGCAGCGCAACTATATTCAGGCCTATCCGCCGGATGCGCCCAACCTGTTCTGTCTTGATATTCAAAAGGACCAGCGGCAGGGGTTTCTCCAGCTGGTGGGGGAAGATGTTGAACTCTTCCCGGTGATCCGCGCCCGGCTGACCGCGATAAACGACCGGAAGATCGATCCCCAGGTCAGGCCGGAGAGACGGGGAGACAGCCTGACCCGGGAGTTTAACCTCAGTTACCGTGACGATCTCCAAGGTGATGAGGAGGTCATTGCCGGTGGCACCCTCTATCAGCCGGGGCGGCCAGACCCGCAGGCTCAGGTTTCGGTGCTCGACTATGTTGCCAAACTGGGGAAAATAGAGGTGGGTGACCGTCTCTCCTTCAATATTCAAGGGGTGCCGTTGACCGCTGAAGTCTCGTCGATCCGCAGCCGGACCCGGTCGATGCTCTACCCCTTTTTCTATTTTCTTTTCCCGGAGCAGTTTCTCCAGGCGGCACCACAGACCTTTTTTGCCGCGCTTGCCGTCGAGCCAGGGGCAGTTTCCGCTCTCGAGAACCGGATTGTCAATGCCTTTCCCAATATCAGCACGATCAATGTCAGCGAGACTGCGGCGGAACTCGGGGAAATGGTCAATCGGCTGGCGGTGATTGTCGCCTTCCTTGCCTCCTTTGCGATCCTCGCCGGAGCCTTGATTCTGGTAAGCTCGGTCCTCGCCACCCGGCTGGAGAGGATCAGGGAAGTGGTCCACTATAAGGTTCTTGGCGCTGGGAGCGGTTTTGTCATTCGGGTCTTTTTCTTTGAAAATCTGCTGTTGGCCCTGTTCAGCGCCGGTTCGGCGGTCCTTGCCGGCCAGGCGGCGGCCTGGGGGCTCTGCCACTTTCTGCTCGAGGTGCCCTATCCCCCCGAGCCTGTGGCAACGTTTGGTTTTGCCCTGGCGATGGTCGGCATGGTTGTCGCTCTCGGCCTGCTCAGTTCGCTGGGGATTATCCGCCGTCGCCCGGCCCTCTACCTGAGGGAGCTGTGATGAACTGGGCAAAATCGCTGGCGCTGGCTCTGGGCCAGCGCGGTTATCTTTTGGGAGACAATATGCTGGGAAAATATGCCGGCGCTGTTCTCTGCCTGCTGGTGGCACTCAGTCTCGGCTGTGATCGCCCCGAAAAGGACCTTCAGGTCGAGGAGGAGGTGGCCAAAACTATTGTCGCCGTGGGGGACAGCCTGACTGCCGGTTACGGGGTGAGTATCGATGAGAGCTACCCGGCCGTGCTCGAAGACAAACTTCGTCAGGCCGGTTATGCCTACCAGGTGATCAACGCCGGGGTAAGCGGCGAAACCAGCAGCGGGACCCTTGCTCGACTCGACTGGGTACTGACCCTTGATCCGGATGCGGTGATCCTGACAATCGGTGCCAATGACGGACTGCGGGCAATTGATCCGGACCTGGTTGAAGCCAATCTCCGGCAGATCATCGAACAGCTCCAGCAGCGGGATATTGTGGTCATCCTTGCCGGGATGAAAATGGTCGCCAACCTTGGTCCGGGTTATGTGTCCCGGTTTAACCGGATTTACCCCAGCCTGGCCAGGGAGTACGGAGTCGCCTTTTACCCCTTTTTCCTTGACGGGGTGGCGATGCAGTCCGCCTACAATCTCGCTGACGGCATTCACCCCAATGCCGCCGGCTACCACATCATCGCTGACAACATCTACCCGGTGGTTCTTGAGGCGTTAGCCGGGGGGCAGGGCCAATGAAAAAGTCGCTCCTGCTCGAGAGCGAGGCAAACGAGATCATCCTCGAATCGATCTCCGATGGGGTCTTCACCGTTGATCATAACTGGCGGATCATGAGTTTTAACCGGGCGGCCGAAGAGATTACCGGCACCCCGCGGAGCGAGGCGATCGGCCGCTATTGCTGGGAGGTTTTCCGATCCAATATGTGCGAGGGGGACTGCGCCCTCAAGCGGACGATGAAAGAGGGCAAATCCTTTGTCTCGAGCTCCACCTACATCATCAATAACCGGCAGAAGCGGGTGCCGATCGCGGTGTCGACTTCCCCCTTGAAAAACGAACAGGGGGAAATCCTCGGCGGAGTGGAGACCTTTCGCGACCACAGTCTGGTGGAGGAGCTGCGCCGTGAGCTGAGCGGCAGTTTTACTGTGGGCGAGATGGTCAGCCGGAGTAAGGCAATGCAGAAAATTTTCCATATCCTGCCGCAGGTTGCCGAGAGCGACAGCACGGTGCTGATCGATGGCGAGACCGGTACCGGCAAGGAGTTGCTGGCCGCGGCCCTCCATCAGTTTTCCAGCCGTCGGGAGCAGCCTTTTATCGCCATCAACTGCGGTGCTCTCCCCGATACCCTGCTCGAGTCTGAACTGTTTGGTTACCGGGCCGGTGCCTTTACCGGGGCAAAAAAGGACCGTGCCGGCCTGTTTCAGGCGGCCAGCAAGGGAACGCTGCTGCTCGATGAAATCGGTGATACCAGTGCCGCCTTTCAGGTGCGCCTGCTCCGGGTGCTCGAGGAGAGAGAGTTTCAGCCTCTGGGCGGTGTTGAAAAAATCGCCACCAATGTGCGGATTCTTGCCGCCACCAACCGTGATCTGGGCGAGATGGTTGAGAGCGGGGAATTTCGGCGTGATCTCTTCTACCGGATCAACATTATCCGTCTTCATCTGCCGCCGCTCCGGGAGAGGATGGAGGATGTGCCGCTGTTGATTGCCCGCTTTATCGAAAAAATGAACCATATCAAAGACCGGTCGGTGTCCGGGGTGAGCCCTGCGGCGATGGCCCTGCTGCTCGATCATGACTATCCCGGCAATATCCGTGAGTTGGAAAATATCATCGAGCATGGGTTCGTCCTCTGCCAGGGTGGAGAGATCGATGTCGGCCATCTCCCCACCGCCCTGCTCCAGCAACGGCGAGACCCCGGAGTGGCGCCATCGTCCAGAGAGGCGCTGGCCGATAGCCGCAGCGAGGCGGCGCACATCGTTTCCGCCCTGCGCCGCCACGGGTACAACCGCCTGGCTGCGGCGCGTGAGCTGGGGATGCACAAAAGCACCCTGTTTCGCAAGCTGAAGAAGTTGCAGATTACCCTCCCGGAAATTGACGGCCGCTCTCGCCAAGAGTCGCAGTAGCAGTCGCATCAATGCGACTGCATAGAGTCGCATTGATGCCGTCTTGTGCGACTCTCCCACCTGTCTATCCTGGCACATTTCCTGTACAACCCCTTGTAAAAATAAAATATTCTCGTTTTTCTCCTTACCTGGTCCTCTTTATGCATGTAACTGGGCCAGGAGGGTACCGGTATGAATGTTGCGGTGACCGTTTGGGGGGAGAGAATTTCCCCAGTTTTTGATTCGGCGCAGA
>JAZBOD010000469.1:0-3110 GCA_036350955.1 Desulforhopalus sp.
ATGGACAGAGACCGCCGGCTGTTCACCGTGGGCATAGGCGGCGGCGACAGCGGCGGGAACCGCATCACTGTAGGGGAGGTAGGGCTTGAGATCAATTACCGGAGTCTGGTCGAGGAAATCGACCCCGGAAAGGTGGAGAAGACAATGGCCCGGCTGACAGTCAATCCCCTCAAGACGGACGGCGGACAACCCGAGGTGGTTAGGACGGTGGGGAGTGCGGCTGGCAAAAACGCCAACCCGCTGCTTGCCGCCGAGCAGCGGTGGGCGAACCGTGGTCTTCCAGCCCGAGGAGAGCGTCTGGTGAAAAATAAACTGCACCCAGATATGGCTGAACTCTTCAAGATTGCGGACCATCTCCTGGCGATTGTACGGCGGGAACAGCTCCAGTTGAGCTACCGCGGCGGCGGCCATCCCGGCCTGTCTCGGGATAGCGAACTTTTCCTTGAAGCAGGAGTGGATTATCCCGATTTGCGTGACTCTATATGTCCGATCATCTGCCTCTGCCGATACCATGCTGCCCCCTCCTCCCGGGAAGCTCTGGGAAAATTCTCCCAGCAAAAGAGTAAAAGGTTGACACGGCCTCACCCTTTGGGGTAAGAAATCACACAAAGTTCATCTTTGTGTTACCAGGAGGCTTCTCCTGGCGGCGGTGTCCCTTTTTCCCGTCCTTTTCTGACCTTTTGCCCGGAGCATCGTCAGCCATGCATATCTCCGAAGGAGTCCTCAGCCCGCCGGTTCTTCTCGCCGGAGCTGCGCTGACCGCGGTCGGCACAGCCATCGGTCTGAAAACCCTCGATTACGAGAGGATCATGACGGTCAGTCTGCTCACCGCCACCTTTTTTGTCGCCTCACTGATCCATGTACCGCTTGGGCCGGGCAACATCCACCTGGTGCTTGGCGGTTTGATGGGGCTTGTCCTCGGCTGGGCCTGTTTTCCAACTATTCTGGTTGCTCTTCTGCTGCAAACCCTGTTTTTTCAATACGGCGGCCTGCTGGTGCTCGGCGTCAACACCGCAACCATGGCCCTGCCCGCCCTGCTCTGTTTTTACCTGTTTCGCCCCTGGCTGAAGGAAAATGGCCGACAGAGGGGTATTGCCGCCTTTGCCGCCGGGTTTCTGGCGATACTCGGTTCGGCAGTGCTGATGGCCCTGGCTCTCGCCTCCACCGATCAGGGGTTTCTCCAGGTTGCCAAGCTTCTGGTTGTCGCCCATTTTCCGCTGATGTGCATTGAAGGGATAATTACCATGTTCGCCGTCACTTTTCTCGCCAAAGTGCAGCCGGAATTTCTTGGTCTGGAAAAATGATGAAAAAGTTCACTTTTCAATGGGTGGTTACTGTAACTGTTTTCATCCTGGTCACAGCTTTGCCCTGCCTTGCCCACAAGATTCGGGTGTTTGCCTGGCAGGAACACGATCAGGTGATTGCCGAGGCAAAATTTTCCGGCGGCCGTCCCGCCCTGGGGGTGGAGGTTACCGTGAGTGATCTGGCCAACGGCGAAGTTCTGGTAACCGGCAGCACGGATACTGCCGGCCGCTGGGCCTTTCCATTGCCCCAGAACCATCAGGCAGTCGAGGTTGTCGTTGACAGCGGCGACGGACATCGGGCAGCCTGGACCCTGCACCTCGACACCCCCGTCTCGCGTGTTCCGCCTGACAACCCCGCTCCTGCCGCAACCGCAGGTGACCCGAAAGAGACGCCCAGCGATACCGGTGAAGCCCTGCTGACCACACCACTCAATGAGGCGCAGCTCCGAGAGCTGATCAGCGAGGTTATTACCGCTGAACTCGCCCCGATCAAAAGAACCCTTGCGGAAAGCAGTGAATCGGCGCCAACCCTGCAGGATATCCTTGGTGCTATCGGCTATATCCTCGGTCTTGCCGGCATCGCTGCCTACCTGCACTCCCGTAAAAACAACCAAGGAGCCAAGTAATGCACAAACTCGTGGGCACAGCCCTCTTCTCCGCCGCCCTGCTGGCCAGCCAAAGCCCAGCCCTTGCCCATTTTGGCATGCTGATTCCCGACAGCCCGCGTATCACCCAGGAGGCAACCGAGACCACCCTGACCCTCTCCTTCTCCCACCCTTTTGAAAATGTCGGCATGGATCTGCACAAGCCAGAGAAGTTTTCGGTGACCGTCGAGGGGGAGACCACCGACCTGCTGGCCGGTCTACAACCGGCAACGGTAATGGCCCATCAGGCCTGGCAGAGTAGCTACCGCTTTACCCGGCCGGGAGTCTACCATTTTGTGATGGAACCTCAACCCTACTGGGAACCGGCCGAAGATCTGTCGATCATCCACTACACCAAAACCATCATTCCCGCTTTTGGCGATGACACCGGCTGGGACCAACCCCTTGGTTTACCCACTGAAATCGTCCCCCTGCTTCGCCCTTTTGGCAACTTTGCCGGAAACAGCTTTGTCGGCCAGGTGCTGATGAACGGTGAAGTCGTCCCCGGCGCAGAGGTGGAGGTTGAGCTCTATAACCGGGACAATCACCTGCCAGTGGTCAGTGATTACCACATCACTCAGCTGATCAAAGCCGACGACAACGGCATTTTTACCTTCACCTGCCCTTTTCCCGGGTGGTGGGGTTTTGCCGCCCTCAACGAGGCGGACTACACCATAAAAAATCCACAGGGAGAGGAAAAAGGGGTAGAACTCGGTGCCGTGTTATGGCTCTACCTCGATGAGTTTCCCCAGGCCGGCAGGTAAAAGGTGATAGACGAACCCTTTGCCCGGGGGGACTCCCTGCTGCACCGGCGGGACCCCCGGGTTAAACTGATAGCCGCCCTTTGTCTGGTGGCCATTGTGGCGGTAACCGACAGCTTCACCGTGACTCTGCTTGGCCTCTTCCTCGCCGCAGTGTTGCTCGGCATTGCCCGGCCAGAGCCACGGGCGGTGGGGAAACGGCTTTTGGCCACCAACAGCTTTACCCTGTTCCTGCTGGTCACCCTGCCACTTACCTATGGCGGTGCTCCCCTTGTCGTGTTAGGACCGTTACACTTCAGCAGTGAAGGTCTGCGTCTCGCCGCACTGATCACCTTAAAAGCCAACACCATCGTCATTGCCCTGCTTGCCCTGCTCGCCACATCCACCGTCGTCCGCCTCGG
>JAZBOD010000470.1:0-3622 GCA_036350955.1 Desulforhopalus sp.
ACCAACGATAAAATGGGGGATTGGACGCATCAAGGACTTTTTCCCACGGCGAATACCAGGTGATGCCTTTTGCCGCTTCAGCCCAGAATTCCTCTGGGTTTTCGATACTTTGTTGAAATACTGCAGCATATTTTCCCATGATATCTCCTTTTCGTCTTGAGTTGACTTCTCCCTTCCCCCCTTCACCGCCCTGTATACCGCATCACAAGGAGCAGTTCAAGCTCTAAATTTAACGTTGTTACACAAGCTTGAATAGAGACAACCTAGAACAAATAATAAAAATATATATTTCAATACCTTATAAAAAAAATAGCCTCATATCCGAAAAAGAGCAGAATTCTCAGCTGGCTGCGGGTGATAATTATCCTAATATACTGTTTTATAATGTTTTATTAAAAATATAATGATCTCTTTCCGGCAGAAAATAACATTGTTACACTAAACTTAATCAAGCAGTTGATCTTATCCTTACTATCAGCCAGCCTTAACCTCGTGCCGCCTGCCTCGGGGCCAATGACACCTACTACTTTTCTCTATTAAACCGTTTTCAATGTCTATTTTCTGAGAAAACCTCAAAAACGAAAACCCACCTGCAGACAGCGACAGAACCCCCTTTCTTCGGCGATTTTCATGGCGCGAAGATCTGTTCTGAAAAACTCTTTTTGCCAACCTCCAGCCTGGCATGCAAAAAGAAGTGATGAGCCGTGGTAAACATATTGAAATCGGGGTACTTTCAGCTTGTCAGCTTCTTCGTTCATTCGGCGAAAGAAGTTGTTATTCTCCCCCTCCTCGGCTAGAATCAGCTGGTCATTGTTCGTCATCCCGGCTGAAAAGGAGTGCGCCATGCCAAACACCCAATACTGGGCTGATGCCTATCTCGAAAAACGGATTTCCGCCAATAAAGCAATAGCCAAAATCAGCTCAGGGCAACGGGTTTTTATTGGCTCCGGTTGCGGCGAGCCACAGATCCTGGTAAAAAAACTTGTCGAAAAAACCAACGACTTCAGTGGTCTAGAAATAGTTCGGCTCCTAGGCAGGGAGACCGTATCGCTGACCGCGATTGCCGACAAGACCAAGGATACCAACCTCAACGTTCGTTCAATCTATCTCGGTTCAACCAGTTCAGAAGTTATCGCCAGGCAACGCCGCTTTATCACCCCGATGAACATGTCAGATGTTCCCAGCCTGTTCATTACCCGAAAAATGCCGCTCAATGTGGCATTGATCCAGGTCTCAACAGTCGACGATTTTGGCTGGATGAGTCTGGGGATCTCCGTCGATGTCACTCTGGCCGCGGCGCGAGCCGCCGACCTGGTGATCGCCCAGGTCAATCCGCAAATGCCGCGGGTAATGGGTCAGGGATTTATCCACGTCAACGACATCAATCTGATCGTCGAACACGACGAACCACTGCTTGCCGTCCCGCAATCGACGGTTTTCAGCGAAGCGGCAACCCAGATCGGCAAGCATATCGCTCGACTGATCGAGGACGGCTCGACCCTTCAACTCGGCCTGGACGCGGCATCCCAGGCAACCATGCAGGCCCTCTCCAACAAAAATGACCTCGGTGTACACTCCCAGTTTCTCACCGATGACATCATGCACCTCTATTCCACCGGCAATATCAACAATAAGAAAAAGGGCCTCAACGACGGCAAGATGGTTGCATCGATGGCCATCGGCAGCCACAATCTCTACGAATTCCTCAACGACAACCCGGCGATCGATTTTCACCCTTCCGACTATGTCAACGATCCGTTCATTATTGCCCAGCATAACCGGATGGTTTCCTTGAATGTCGCCCGGGTGATGGACATCACCGGCCAGGTTTCCGCCGAGGCTTCGGCGGCGACCCGTTATGCCGGTGTCTCGGGAATTCCCGATTTTGTCCGTGGCGCCAGGCGTTCGCCGGGGGGGAAATCGATTCTGATGCTCTTTTCCACCACCGAAACAGAAAACGGCCGGGAGTCAAACATCCTTCCGCAGCTCACCAAGCATGTGGTGGTCGTCCCCCGTGGCGACGTCCATTACGTGGTCTCCGAATACGGCTCGGTCAACCTGTTCGGCAAAAGTCTCCAGGAACGGGTAATGGCGATGATCAGCATTGCTCACCCCGACTTCAGGGAAGAACTGTTTCGGGACGCCAAAGAGCGCGGTTACCTCGGTGCCGAAAGAAGCCTCGGGGAAGCGGCAAAGGCGGTTTACCCAATCCAGCTCGAAGAGACCCTGACCATCGACGGGGAAAAAGTTACCGTCAGGCCCGCCAAACCGGTAGATGAGCGGAGGATTCAGGAGCATTTTTACAGTCTCCCCAAAGAAGATATCCTCACCCGCTTCTTCTGCCAGAAAACGATCTTTGCCAGGCCGGAGATGGAGAGCCGCTCCCAGATCGATTATGTCAACGATATCACCCTTGTTGCCGTTGTCGGTGAATTTGGTTTTGGCCAGGTGGTGGCGGTGGCGGAAAGCATGAAACTGGAAAAGGAAAATCTTGCCGAAGTGGCCTTTTCGGTCAGCGAAAAATATCAGGGTAAGGGACTTGGCACCTTCTTTTTGAAAAAATTGGCGGCGATCGCCCGGGAAAATGGGATATCCGGACTGCTCGCCTATACCTTTCCGAGCAACAGGGCGATGATCAACCTGTTTAAGACCCTGCCCTACAAGGTAAAAACAGTATACGAAGACGGCGACTTGGTGCTCAGCTGCCGATTCAACGAATTGGCTGACTAGCCGCCTGGGAAAAGAGGCACAGACCGTTCCGTAGCGTACCGCCATCTCCAGCCGCGCCGGAGTGCTCAGGCAGCGATCGACTCCAGCCTGGCCCGCAGGGTTCCGGAGTCAGGCAGGCCGACCAGCCGGTCTACCTCCTTACCGTGGCGAAAAAAAACCAGGGTCGGCACCCCGCGTATGCCATAGCGGCTGGCACCTGCCCCATTACGGCTGGTGTCAATCTTGGCGATGATTACCCGGCCAAGATACTCCCCGGCCAAACCGGCCAGTAGCGGCGCCAGACTCTGGCAAGGCCCGCAGGTCGGTGAATAAAAGTCCAGCACCACCGGCAGACCAACAGAACCGACAAATGATTCCAGACTGGCGTCATCGAGTTCCACCGGCCTCGCCTGCCGGCGGATATCAAGCTTCTCGCCGCAGCGGCCACAGCGCGGCCCTTGATGCTGCCGGCTCTCGGCGATCCGGTTTTTTGTGCCACACCCGGGACAGGCGACAATCAGCGCATTCATACTCCCCTCCTCACTTCTCCTGGTTGACTTGGCAATCCTGCTCTCCGGCCCCACCCGGCCCAAAGGCCGGTTCTCTCCCCTTCTACCACAACAATCCAGGCTAACTGGTGAGCAGGCGGTACATCTCCGGCATTTTGGCCGGTAAACTGTGAACGTTGTCGATAAAGATATAGTTTCTCCGGCCAAACATATGGGCCAGATACCCCTGGGCCATTTTATCGATGGTAATACAGAAAGGATAGATCCCGCAGCCCTTCGCCTCGAGAAGGGCCTTCCGGGTGTCCTCAATGGCGTAATCGCCTTTATAATCGTCATAATCTTCCGGCTTGCCATCAGATATCACTATCAGCAGGCGCAGGCGGGACGGCATTTCCCGTAATCGA
>JAZBOD010000471.1:0-2103 GCA_036350955.1 Desulforhopalus sp.
CAGCATTTCCGTGCTTAACAGCGGCTCTTCGAGTATCAAATTTTCCCTCTTTGACCAGGTGGAAGAAGAGGAACTGCGTCTGGTTTTTTCCGGCCAGGTGGACGGTATCGGGGTGATGCCAAAATTCACGGCAAAAGATGCCGCCGGTACTGTCCTGGCCGAGGAACAGTGGGATGATCATCCCGGTCTGGATCATCAGCAGCATATCAGCCGGATCATCTCCTTTATCCACCAGCAAAGGGTCAAACTCGGCCTGGAACTGGTTGGTGTCGGGCACCGGGTGGTCCATGGCGGTGCCAGATACAGTCAACCGGTGCGGATTACCACGGAGATCCTCAAAGACCTGGAGATGTTCATCCCTCTCGCGCCATTGCATCAGGGGCACAATATCAACACCATCCGGGCGGTGCAGAAGCTTGGCCCGGAAATCCCTCAGGTGGCTTGTTTTGACACCGCATTTCACCGGACCATTCCTGAAGTGGCGCAGCGCTATGCGATTCCCCGTAGCCTCACCGAGGAGGGGGTGCGCCGCTATGGTTTTCATGGCCTCTCCTACGAGTACATTGCCCGTTGCCTTCGCCGCCAGGAGCCGGAACTTGCCAACGGCCGCGTTGTTGTCGCTCATCTTGGCAGCGGCGCATCAATGTGCGCCTTGCAAGGCGGCAAGTCCGTTGCCAGTTCCATGGGGTTTTCGGCGATGGATGGGCTGGTGATGGGTACCCGTCCCGGCAGCATTGATCCCGGGGTGGTGCTCTACCTGCTCGAGGAAAAGGGGATGGCCTATGGCGATATCGTCGATCTTCTCTATAAGAAATCAGGATTGTTGGGGGTTTCCGGGATAAGTAATGACATGCGCAAGCTGGAAAAGAGTCAGGCACCGGAGGCAAAGGAGGCAATCGAACTGTTTCTCTACCGGATTCGCCGGGAACTCGGCAGCATGGTGGCCGTCCTCGGCGGCCTTGACGGCCTGGTGTTCACCGCCGGGATAGGAGAAAATTCGTCGCTGATCCGCCGCCGGGTAGGCGAGCAGGCCGGCTGGCTCGGGGTAAAGATCGACCGTTTCGCCAACGGACAGGGGGAACAGATCATCAGCACCTTTGACAGCAAGGTGGCGGTGTGGATCATCCCCACCAACGAGGAGCTGATGATCGCCACCCATACCCGAGACCTGCTGCTCAACCGCTCACCCCAATTCGGGGGACACCATACTTGATTCAAACATCTCTGGCGGTTTTCCCCCTGTTTCCATCAACCGAAGTCTTTGCCCTGGCTTGCCGGGCCGGATCCTGCGGGCAGCCACAAGGGATCACTTGATTCCGGCCTGCATGAAAGACTGGACAAATTGGCGCTGGAAGAGGAGAAAGGCGAGGAGAAGCGGTGCTGCCGACAGCAGGGTTGCCGCGCTGACGATCGACCAGTCCACCCCCGATTCCGGCGCCCCGAAGATGCCGAGGCCGACCGTGAGGGGGCGGGTGGTGACCGAATTGCTGACCACCAGTGGCCAGAGGAAATTGTTCCAGTGGTGGCTGACCGATACCAGGGCATAGGCGAGGTAGGTCGGTTTGGCCAGCGGCACGTAGACCCGCCAGAGCATGCCGAATACCCCGCAGCCCTCAAGCCGTGCCGCCTCTTCCAGTTCCTTCGGCGTGCCTTTGAAGGCCTGGCGGAGCAGGAAAATGCCAAAGGCGCTGGCCCAATAGGGCAGACCTATCCCTGGGACGGTATCGATCAGGCCGATATCTACCAGGGTCTTGTAGTTTTTGACGATCAAAATCTCCGGGGTGATCAGTAACTGGATGAGGACCAGGGCAAAGGCGATATTTTTTCCGGGAAAATCAAATCGGGCAAAGGCATAGGCGGCCAGGGTGCAAAACAGCAGCTGACCGGCCAGGACAAAACTGACCAAAAAAAAGGTGTTGATGCCGTAGCGAAGAAAGGGGGCCCGGGCCAGGGCGTCCTGGAAATTGGCAAGAGTCAGCGGTGCAGTGAGGCTGAAACTGGTGGCATAGGCGGGTGGATGGAAAGCCGCCCAGAAGGCGTAGAGCAGAGGGGCTACCCAGACGAGGGCCAGCAGCCCCCCCGCCCAGGTGGTTAAAGAAAATA
>JAZBOD010000472.1:0-2581 GCA_036350955.1 Desulforhopalus sp.
CCGCTCCTGCTGCAGATGGTCTGCCAGTTGCTGATATTGAAAAGGCAGCGCAATATTCTCCCAGACAGTGAGTTCGGGCAACAGATAAAAGATTTGAAAAACAAAGCCGAGAGATCGGGCACGAAGTTGCGATTGCTGTTGATCATTAAGCGCGAGCGCATCGATACCGTTAAGGAGATATTTCCCTGAGTCCGGACGGGCCAGCGTCCCGAATATGTGGAGAAGGGTGGACTTTCCCGACCCAGAGGTTCCCATTATTGCGACAAAATCACCGGATGCCACGGAGAGATCGACGCCATTGGCAACGCGGATGGTCTCATCCCCGATACGGTAGCTTTTGACGATCTGCTCCGCGTGGAGCAGTGCGACGGGTGGTGAAGTTGACGGCTCGATTTTCACTCCTCCGGACGCATCAGGCTGACCTGGTCCCCTTCCTGCAAACCGTCGACGATTTCGACGATATCGTTGTTGCGGGCCCCGATGACCACCTGTTGCAGGGTATAACCGCCAGGGGTATTCGCCACATAACAGTAGCTGGTCTCGTTTTGGGTAAAAACCGCCTGAACGGGCACAGTAAGTGCGTTGGGTATATTCTGGGAAAGAATGGTTGTTCGGCAGGTCATCCCTGGGCGCAACCGTTTATCCTCCTCTTCGAGGATAAAGCTGACCTGAAAGAATTTTTCCTCGCCAGGTTGCGACGACTCTGAGGTGGCGAGCGCCCCGATAAAGTTGAGTTTTCCGGTAAACAAGGTATCCGGGTAGGCATCGACCCGTACCCGGCCGGTTTGCCCGAGGGCAAGTTTATAAAGATCTATTTCCCGGACCTTGGTTTTGACTTCCATTTTGGAAATATCGGGCAGATAGAGGATCGGTTGATTCATAAAGACCGTGTCACCCACTCGTGGTTTGCGTTTTTCCCGCTCCCGAAAGGTTTCGAAGTGAATGACGATACCAGCAAAAGGTGCCCGGATTTCGGTATTGGCCAGTTCGCCCCTGGCCCGGTTCAACGCATCTCTTTGAGCCTCAAGTTTGCTGTGGATCTGGCTGAGGGTGGCCTCGGTCTTGGCAATCCGGTAACGGCCACCCTGGCGGAGCTGCTCTATCATCAGGCTGGCGTTGGCCTCTTTGGCCCGGCCACTCTCTATCAGCGCAGGCAGGACGTTTTGGGTGTAGTTTTCGTATCTGCCAGCTGCTGACTGGTGCTGCTTGGCCAGTGCCGAGACCTTTTCCCCGGTCGCGGCAAGTTCTGAAGTGTTGCTGAATCCCTGCTGCTGCAGCGATTCGAGATCATGATAGTACTGTTCGTATCGCTGCAGTTCCATTTTGGCTTTCTGCAGTTCTTCAAGGTACTGCGATTGTTGCAGTGGACCTTCTCCTTCCTCGAGTCTTTTCAGTTCGAGTTTTGCGACATTAAGCTGGTATTTGGCGTTGGCCAGCTCCTGCTCGACCTGATTCTTTTCATATGCCACGGTCTGTTCCGCCACCTGGACGGCGGCTTCAAATCCGGCCACCTCAGCCTGGAGCTGTTCGACCTGTTTTTGAAATGGAGCCGGGTCGAACTGAACCAGCAGATCACCTTTCTCGACCCTGGTGCCATCATCGACGATGTTGATGATTTTGCCCTCATTGCCCTGCAGCTCGGAGGTGATCATGTGCGACTGTGCCGCATCCAGTACCCCGATGACGTGCAGTTCGACGGTCAGGTCCTGCCGTTTGACCCGGGTGGTGAGTCGGTCACCCGGGGAGGGGGAACCGCTCCCGGAAAAGTCGGTATAAAGAGCTATTCCGCTCAGGGCGAGAATGCCGATTATCAGCCAGCCCAGTTTCATGGCGTTTCCTCGTCATTCTTTTCCCGGTATGCCAACAGGGTCCCCAGGGTCGAGCGAAGCTGGTAGGTTTGCAGGATATAGTTGATCTGTTCGACCAGGTGATCATTTTCTGCATTCTGCATTTCCGTCTGGGCCTCGATAAGGTCAAAATTATCGGCCATACCGTTGCGGAACTTGCTTTCCGCCAGGAGCATTTTGCCCCTGGTCTGATGGAGCTGTTCCTCGCGCAGGACAATCCGCTGCAACTGCTTATCCAAGGTGTTCAGCTGGGCGCGGACCTCCTGAATAATCTGCTCCCTTTCGGCAATCTGGTCCAGCTGGATCTGTCGGTAGCTAATCCTCTTCTGAGTATAGGCATTTTTTTCGCTGCGACGAAACAGATCGGTATTGCTGCTCAGTCTTGCCGTCCAGATCTCCTCGTCAAAGCCAAAATCGAGATCTTCGCCAGTCTGGCTGTAGCCGAGCTGCAGATCCAATTGCGGCAGGAGGTTCTTTTCCGCCAGAACAAGCTGACGCTCTGTTTCGCTGATCCGCCTTCTGGTTTGTTCCAGTTCAATCCGGTTGGCAAGGGCAATGTTGACTGCTTCTGTCTCTTCCAGGGTAATCGGCTGGTAGCTGATTGGCGCGGTTATGGTGATATCGCCGCTCTGGGACAAGGCCAGCAGCCGTTTCAGTTCATCAAGGGTATTGGCGCGGGATTCGCGACGTAAGGTGAGGCCGTTTTCAACATTTTTTATACGAATTTCAGCTCG
>JAZBOD010000473.1:0-5083 GCA_036350955.1 Desulforhopalus sp.
AACCCTAGGGGTTGGTCAACAAATTCCCTAAAAATGGATGGGGATTTACATTTTTTGAGTGAACTCTGGTGTTCTCTCTTTGGTTGCATATTCCAGACGATCCCGGCCATGGATTCCATTCCATTCCGGCCACCCATTCCATTTGATCCCGGCCACCCATTCCATTTCGTTCCGGTCACCGATTCCATTCGATTCCGGTCACTGATTCCAGAGCATTCCGGTCATCATTTTCGGAGGTAGCGACGCATAGAAGCAAATGGTAGAGGAGCCCTTTTTATGATGATTTTATCAAGGAGGGTTTCATGCCTGGCAAGAGGTTATCTATGCGCAAAATACGAGAGGTATTACGCCTCAAATACGAGTTAAACCGCAGCAACCGTGAGATCGGACTGAGCTGTGGCATTGGCAGCAGCACAGTTGGCGACTATATCCAACGGGTAAGAAATACAGGACTTAACTGGCCTCTCCCGGAGGGGTTGAGCGACACTGCCCTTGAGCAACTGCTCTTTCCTCCGCCGACGCCCCGCAACAGCGCCCGCTTGTTCCCTGATTTCCATGAAGTGCATAAGGAACTGCAATCGCGTAAAAGTGTCACCCTAAACCTGTTGTGGCAAGAATATAAAGAACGAAACCCAGACGGCTACCAATACAGCTGGTATTGCCACAATTATCAGACATGGGCTGCCCGGCTGGATGTAGTCATGCGCCATGAACATCGAGCCGGCGAGAAGATGTTCGTCGATTACGCCGGGCAGACGGTAAGCGTGATTGACCGAGAAACCGGTGAGATACATAAGGCACAGATCTTTGTCGCCGTCCTGGGGGCCAGCAGTTACACCTACGCCGAGGCCACATGGAGCCAACAGGTTGAAGACTGGATCGGCTCTCATGTCCGGGCCTTTTCGTTTTTCGGTGGTGTTACCGAGGCCATAGTGCCGGATAATCTCAAAAGCGGTGTCAGCAAGGCCTGCCGTTACGAACCGGATATCAACCCCACCTACCATGACCTCGCCAGCCATTACCAGACAGTCGTTCTTCCCGCGCGGGTAAGAAAACCACGGGATAAGGCGAAGGCCGAAGCCGGAGTTCTTCTGGTAGAACGCTGGATCCTGGCACGTCTTCGCCAGCACACCTTCTTCAGCTTGGCAGAGCTCAACAAGGCAATACAAGAGCTCCTGGCCGTTCTCAATGGCAAATCCTTCAAAAAGCTGCCCGGCAGCAGACAAAGCCGCTTTGCCGAACTGGACAAACCGGCACTGAAACCACTCCCGGCAGCACCTTATGAATTGGCTTACTGGAAAAAGGCTATGGTCCACCTCGATTATCATGTGGAGGTGGAAGGGCATTACTACTCCGTCCCCTACACCCTGGTAAAAAAGCAGCTGGAGATCCGCTACACCAGGACAACCGTGGAATGCCTGTATCGCAATCAGCGGGTGGTAAGTCATCGCCGCAATCAGGTCCGGGGCCGGCATACCACCATAAAGGAACATATGCCGCCAAGACACCGGCAATACTTGGAGTGGAATCCAGAGCGATTTATCAGATGGGCGGAAAAAATCGGCCCACAGACCAAGGTCCTCACCGAAATACTGCTGGTGCAGCGGGCGCATCCGCAGCAGGCCTATCGAACACTGCTCGGGATTTTACGATTAGGCAAAGCCTATGGCGAGCAAAGACTGGAGGCGGCATGTGACCGCGCCCTGCAAATCAACGCCCTCTCTTACCGGAGTATCGAATCCATCCTCAAGACCGGCCTTGATCAAAAGCCTCTACAAAGACAGGAAAACAGCACGCCGATACAGCACAGCAACATCCGTGGCGCCGACTATTACGACTCAACAATCCATTAATGTTAAAGGAGAAAAAGAATGCTGCTTCATCCAACTCTTGAGAAACTGACCACTTTACGCTTCACCGGCATGGCCGCTGCACTCGATGAACAGATGCAGATGAACTCCCTGGATGACCTGGGCTTTGAAGAACGGCTGGGCATCCTCCTCGACCGGGAGATGGCCGTCAGACAGACGAGGAGAATGAATACACGATTACGCAAGGCCAGGCTGCGCCAGGATGGCTGTATAGAAGACATCAACTTCCGCCATCCGCGGGGCCTGGATAAATCCCTGGTTATGCGACTGGCTGGCTGCGAGTGGATCAAAGAGCACAACAATCTGATAATCACCGGCCCCACCGGGGTTGGTAAAACCTATCTCGCCTGCGCCTTTGCCCAAAAGGCATGCCGGGAAGGCTATAGTACCCTCTACCTGAGAATGACCAAGCTCTTTGAGGATCTGGCACTGTCAAAAGGTGATGGTCGATATCTGAAGCTGCTGGCATCTTTTGCCAAAGCTGATCTGTTGGTGCTGGATGATTACGGCCTGGAGCAACTCTGTCGAGATCAACGACATGATTTACTTGAAATACTTGAGGATCGCCATGGCTTGAAATCAACGCTCGTCACCAGTCAGTTGCCCATCGATCACTGGCATGAACAGATCGGCGATCCGACCCTTGCCGATGCCATTCTCGACAGGCTGGTGCACAGCGCCCATAAAATAAAACTTAATGGAGAATCTATGAGAAAAAAGAATGCAAACTTGACGTAAACAGCAACTACAAGGTAAGGGACAAATAACAGCGTCACTTCGCTCCGACTACCTGGCCGCCATCATCTGGAATGGCTGGCCGGGATCACGTGGAATCGGTGACCGGCTTCGACTGGAATCACTGGCCGGAATCAATGGAATACGCACTTCCCCGATTATTTCCCCCCCACTCTTTTTTCACAGGGGAATCACCCTGTGATACCCCGGCTGTGATAGAATGATCCCGATCAACTGATATAGGGTCATTGAACAGATTCATCCGCCGCCCTCAGATAGCCCCAGTGCCGGTGGCAAAATCCGCCAAGGCCCAACAACCACAACCATTATTTGCTTCGGGCTATCCGGGTATGCCGTTGGTGCGACGGCTCCTGTCCACCTGCTAGTTGTGGAGGATGGCCATCTAACCAGCCATAAAAAGCAACATTTGCTTGATTCCACAGGTTTTATCCGTTAGTGGTTAGGGGTTGTCCTGGCAAGGAAAAGGTATTCTTGTCCACGCCCGGGCCGCCATCACACCGAGGAGCCATTAGTATGCACCTTGAAGACCTGAAGAACAACGCGGTGATCCGGGGCATTTTACCCGACAGCCTGGCGACTTCATCCTACGAGGGGCTCTGCCCACGGCAATCCGTTCGTTTTCTGCTGGCCGACGATCCTGGTGCCGGCAAAACCATCAGGGCATTGGGACTTGTCATCAGCCAAAATACCCCACTCGGAGTGACTCCTCACCATGTCCCGGAGCCATTAGTCAACCATCCCTTTTACTTTCCCCTCTAGAGCCAATGGCACGACCCAAGAAGAACAACTCCACCGCGAACCTCGGCTTTGAGGCCCAGCTTTGGGCAGCGGCTGACGCTCTGCGCAACAACATGGACGCGGCCGAGTACAAGCACGTCGTCCTCGGTTTGATCTTCCTCAAATACATCTCCGACGCATTTGAGGCCAAGCACGCGGAACTCGAAGCTGAAAAGGACCAAGGCGCCGACCCGGAGGATCCGGACGAGTACCGGGCCGCCAGTATCTTCTGGGTGCCGAAAGAGGCCCGCTGGTCGCACCTCAAGGCCAGCGCACCGCAGCCGGACATCGGCCGCATTGTCGATGATGCCATGACCGCCATCGAGCGCGACAACCCCAGCCTCAAGGGGGTATAGCCCAAGAACTATGCCCGCCCCGGCCTCGACAAGCAGCGCCTGGGCCAGATCATCAACCTGGTGAGCGACATCGCCCTGGGCAGCGCCGCCGATCGGGCCAAGGACACCCTGGGTCGGGTCTACGAGTACTTCCTCGCCCGCTTCGCCAGCGCCGAGGGCAAGAGCGGTGGCCAGTTCTACACCCCCACCCATGTGGTCCGCGTCCTGGTCGAGATGCTCGCCCCGTACAAGGGTCGGGTCTACGATCCCTGCTGCGGCTCCGGCGGCATGTTCGTGCAGAGCGAGAAGTTCATCGAGGCCCACTCCGGACGGCTGGGCGACCTCTCCATCTACGGTCAGGAGTCCAACTACACCACCTGGCGGCTGGCCAAAGATGAATCTTGCCATCCGGGGCATCGACGCCCAGATTGCCCACGGTGACACCTTCCACCACCACGCCCACCCGGACCTCAAGGCCGATTACGTCATCGCCAACCCGCCCTTTAACGACAGCGACTGGCGGGGCGAATTGCTCAAGGACGACCAGCGCTGGACCTACGGCGTACCGCCTGCCGGCAATGCCAACTATGCCTGGGTGCAGCACTTCATCCACCACCTGGCGCCCGCCGGGCTGGCCGGCTTCGTCCTGGCCAACGGTTCGATGTCCTCCAACCAGTCCGGCGAGGGCGAGATCCGCAAGGCGATCATCGAGGCCGATCTGGTGGACTGCATGGTGGCCATGCCGGGCCAGCTGTTCTATTCCACCCAGATCCCGGTCTGCCTCTGGTTCTGCGCCCGTAACAAGCAAAATGGCAGGTTCCGCGACCGCCGGGGCGAGACCCTGTTCATCGATGCCCGCAAGCTTGGCACCATGGCCGACCGGGTGCACCGGGAACTGACCGATGCCGACGTCGTCCGGATCGCCTCCACCTACCATGCCTGGCGGGGCGACAAGGAGGCGGGTGAGTACGAGGATGTGCCCGGCTTCTGCAAGAGCGCCAACGTCGATGAGATCCGCAAGCATGGCCATGTACTCACTCCTGGCCGATATGTTGGCGCTGAGGCGGTTGAGGACGATGGTGAGCCGTTCGAGGAGAAGATGCGACGACTCACCGCGACCCTGCGGGAGCAGCAAGCCGAGGCGGCCCGGCTTGATTCGGCTATTGCTGCCAACCTCAAGGAGTTGGGATATGGAGAGTGAGTGGCAAACTACATCACTCGGCGAGCCTGTCGACGTGAAGCATGGATTTGCCTTTCAAGGAGAATTTATTCGTGATGAATCTCTAGGTGATATTCTGCTCACACCTGGCAACTTCGCGATTGGCGGGGGATTCAAGGGCGACA
>JAZBOD010000474.1:0-9650 GCA_036350955.1 Desulforhopalus sp.
AAATTATTCTCATTGCCCTGATCCCGGCTTTCTTTCACTATCTTGCCTGTCTGGCGATGGTCCATCTCGAGGCGAAACGGCTGGGTTTGAAAGGACTCTCCCGCGAGCAGATCCCCAAATTCCTCTTCCTGGTGAAAACTTCCTGGCACCTGATGATCCCGCTCATCGTCATGGTGACTTTGCTACTGATGCAATACACTCCTTATCTCGCCGCATTCTGGGGAATAATTCTCTCGGTGCTCTGCTCTTACATCCCGGTAATCACCAGGCACCTGGGGATTGGTGAATTGGATGATTCGATGACCCTCACCCCGAAGCGGTTGATCCACAGCCTCGATTTGGGAGCCCGCTATGCCCTGGCAATAGGTGCCGCCTGTGCCTGCGTCGGCTTCATTCTCGGGATGATTACCCTTACCGGGCTTGGTTTTAAATTTTCCGGGGCGGTACTGGAGATCGCTTCGGGATTCGGCAACCTGATGGTCAATATCGATCCTTTTCAGTACCTGACCGTCCAGGGGGTGACCCTTTTTACTGGCCTGATACTGGTCGCCATCGCTTGTATCGTCATGGGCGCAGGAATCCCGACCACCCCCTGTTATATCATTCTGGCATCGATTGCCGGTCCGGCTCTCTATGACATGGGTGTGCCGCTGGTTGCCACCCATTTTTTCGTTTTCTACTATGGGGTGCTCGCCGATGTCACTCCTCCTGTGGCGCTGGCCGCCTACACCGGGGCGGGGATTGGCGGAGCCAATCCAATGGCCACCGGGGTGACCGCCTTCCGGCTGTCGATGGGCAAGGCACTGGTGCCATTCATGTTCGTCTATGCCCCGAGCATGCTCTTTATTGATTTTTCCTGGAACGAGTTCCTGGTCGCCATGGCCAGCGGTACTTTGGGGATTGTTGCCCTGTCTGCCGCCTATATTGGCTTTTTCCGCGGGACTATCGGCATGGTCGGCAAGATTATCCTGACGGTTGGCGGGCTCTGCCTGGTCTCCAGCAATATCTATGTGATTTTGGGTGGGTTGGCTTTGGTACTGCTGATTCTCCTGCCGAACCTGCTGAACTCGGCTCAGGCAGTGAAGGCAAATTAAAAAATTTCATCCTTTACACCCGGTGCCACCATGCCGAAAACTGTGGACAGCAAGATAGACAACGCTACCTATGTCGTTCCTGCCCTGAAGAAGGGATTGCAGATTCTTGAACTCTTTTCTCCCTCAGCTAAGGTGCTGACCATTAACGACTTTGCCGAAGCACTCGGGGTGAGTACCTCGGCGATCTACCGGACGGTGGTTACCCTGACCGAGATGAACTATCTGAAAAAACTCGAGAGAAACTCCTACGAACTGGGGGCAAAAGTCCTTTCCAACGGTTTCTGCTATCTGGCCTCGCGGGAAATTGTTCAGATCGCTGCACCATACTTGCTTAACCTGCGGGACGAAACCAGCTCCGCCTGCCATCTGGCGATTCGGGACAATATCGACGCAATATATCTCTACCGTGCCCCGTCGCCACAGCGCCTGGCGGTGAACGTGCAGATCGGCACCCGCCTGCCCTGCCATGCAACGGCTATCGGTCGGGCCCTGCTCACCGGCCTCGACGATAATACTCTCGCCGATCTCTATGCCGGCATTGCCCTTGATGCCATCTCGCCACTGGGGCCCAGTTCCCTTCCTCATCTCCGTCAGATTATTCACGAAGACCGTCACCGCGGCTTCAGCATCAACCGCTCTGATTTTTCCACCGCCATCGCCACGCCGATCAAGAATTTTGCCGGCCAGGTGGTGGCGGCGATCAATGTCTCCGCCCCGGACAATCTGATGGGTGACGAATCGGTTCGGGACAACTTGACCGCCCTGCTGCGCAAAACCGCTGCGAGGATATCCGACGAGGTTGGCGGCTGAACAGGGCAACCCGACAATAAACGCACCAGTAAATATTAAAATTCATATTTAAATTTTAATATAGATTTTTTGGAGATTAATCGAAATATATTGACATATATAAAATGATTTTTTAATGCTCCGCTTGTGGCCAAACGCAATAATCCATTCTTCAAAATTTTATTGACGGAGCACTGTATGGCAACTGACAACTGGTCGTTACTCTATCTCAGTCAGGAGGATTGTGTCGCTGCCGGCGGCACGGTGATGGCCGAATCCCTCAAGGCTGTCGAACGGTCCTTTTTTCTCCACGGCAAAAAAGACTACATCCAACCGGGAAAACCAGTGATTCGCTGGGGTGAGGCCGCCACTGAAGAGACCACTGGGCGGATCATGTCGATGCCGAGCTATCTGGGGGGCACGGCCTACCAGGCAGAACTGGCAGCGCGCGGACTACTCGGGCCGGTTAACACCTCAGGGATCAAATTCATTCCCAGCTGTCCGGCTAATCCGGCGCGTGGCCTGCCCCGGGCAACGGCGCTGATCATTATCGTCGATCCGGAGACCCTGATCCCCTCATGCGTCATGGACGGAGCGATCGTCAGCGCCATGCGCACCGGTGCGGCGAGCGGTGTCGCCGCGAAATATCTGGCCAACCCGGATTCGACAATCCTCGGCCTGGTCGGAGCAAGCGTCCAGGGAATGACCCAGGCAGCAGCACTGAAAGCGGCTGTCCCCTCTTTGCAGACGCTGCGGATCTTCGACATCAATCGTCAGGCCTCCGTTGATTTTGCGCAAAAGATGGCGGAAAAACTGGCTATGGAGATCGTCGTAGCCGAGAAGGTCGAAGATGTTTTTGTGGACAGCGATGTGATCGCCACCGCCACGATGGCTCGTCAAGCCTATGTCAGGCCGGAGTGGTACAAGCCCGGGGCATTCCATGCCGAGATCTCCTTCTGGGACACGCCGCCGATGGCCCTTTCGGTTTTTGACCGGATCTTTGTCGATGACTGGTACCAGGTCAAGCACCATGGCGTCGATGTCAGTTGCCGGGCGGTTCAGGAGGGCTTCATTGCTCCGGAGAGGATCAGCGGTGAGATCGGCGAGGTCGTTGCCGGCCTTAAACCTGGTCGGCTTACCTCCAGTGAGCGGATTTTCTTCAACCCGATTGGCCTGGGTATTCACGACCTGAGCGAGGCTCACCGAGTTTATCAGAATGCCTTGGCCAAGAACATCGGCACCAGGCTCACCTATTTCGAGCGCAGCAATGGCTGGCTTGACAGCCTCACGTTGTAGTTGTCTCTTCCCGCCGATCAGCAGCCGCAGGAGCTGCTCGGCTTGCCGCGGAATCTGGCAAACCAGCTGTTGATGATATAGGCGGCGCAGCCGCAGCCGTCATCGGGATTGACGTAAAGGGCCGAGGTTGGGCAGTTCAGGGCACAGGCACCGCACTCCATGCAGGCGCCACGGTCGAGCAGGATGACCTTTTTCCCGTCAAGACCGAACACCCGGTGCGGGCAGACCTCAACGCAGGTGCCACAGCCGATACATTTGTCGATGGTCAATTCGAGGATCGACTCCTCTTCAAGATATCTGAACTGTTTCATGGCTCGGGTTACATCCCTTTGGCAGGAGAGGGGTTTCTTAATTCAGGAAAAACAGGAGTAAACCATCGTCCAGCACGGTAAAGGGGGCGATCAGCCAGGCCACCATGGCCAGCGCGACGGTGGTGATCTGAAAGGGCAGGCCGCGTCGCAGCTCTTTTTCTACCCCGGACAGGGAGGTGAATGGGGTGCAGCCGGTAAAATTCATCGCCAGGTAGGAAGAGAGTCCGACAATCCACAAAAACAGGGCGAGCAGATCCCCCCCTGCCATTCCGTGGTTGAAGGCGACGAACAGGGCGGCAGCCAGTGCGCCAAGAAATGCCCCTTTCAACCAGAACTGCCGGCAGGGAAGCCAGGGGAGGAGCAGCGGGGTGGCAACGGCCCCGGCGACAATGGCGACCAGGCTCGCCAGGAGGAGATCTTGCCCGCGGTCAATGGCCGCACTGATGCTGAACAACTCTGGAGAGATCCCGGAGAAGATGAAAAAACCGGCCAGGGTGACCAAGAGCGATCGCCTGAGGGCGCAAACCTCCACCGGAATAAGCACCGCTCGTTCGGCCAGAGTGAAGGTTATTGAGCGCATCTTTTCACTCACGGTGCCGCACTGCAGAAAAGCGGCTATGTCTCCTGCCTCGATTGGCCCAAAGAGCGCAGTAAAGCCACAGAGCGGCTTGAGCTTGCGCGCCGCTACGCCATTGGCCGAGAGTTGGGGCAGGATCAGCCGGCGGTGGCTGACCACCTCGGCGAGACGGCAACGGACCACCTGGTACGCCACCTCCTCGGTGGAAAAGGTCCCCTTGCCCGCGGCACACCAGACATTTATTCCCCGGGTGTCAACCACCAGCAACCAGAGATTTAGTCCGGCAAGCGAGGCACGAACCGTATCAAAGGTCAGCTTGTAGTTGCCGGTGACCAATACCGGTGCGTCTCGATCCGGTTTGCCGAGGCAGTAGAGACCGGGGTTGACCAGATACTTCTCTCTGGCAAAACCGGTTCGTGCACCGATAGTCCCCAGGTGATCACGCCAGGTCAGGTGATCCGACACCCTGGCTACCCTGCCCACCGGGGTGTCGACGAAACCATCGACAAAGTGGCAGATCCGGTAGCCGGCCAGTTCGTCATCCCCGGCCCGGGGTGGCGGTGGCGGTCCTCAGCACGGGCCGTCGGCAACCTCGGGCGGCACCATCATCGGCGGACTGTTGGGAGGTGAACAGGTCGGCTGGTAGAGGCAGAGCGACGGTGCAGTCTGGTTGGTGCTCACGGCAGGTGGTTCCTCAAAAAAAGGTTGGCGGAGGGGAGTGCCTTGTATTGGTGCTGAGTCCTTTAATTACAGCTTAATTCGCTTTGACAGAACGGACAACGGTCTCTTTGCTGAGTGGCTGAATTTCAGGAGGCAATCCCTTGCCATAAAATGTTCTTGAAAGATTCAAACAAATGTTTTAGACGTTTGTTTAAAAGTCTTCCAGGGGGAAGGAATACCGATGGCCGACCACAATTCCTCGACCAAGCAGAGAATCCTCGCCGCCGCCGGCGAGATCTTCGGCATCAGGGGCTTCAAGGATACCACCATCCGCACCATAGCCCGGGCGGCGGAGGCCAACATCGCCGCGATCAACTACCATTTCGGCGATAAGGAGGGGCTCTACCGGGCAGTGCTGGAGGATGTCTTCTCCCACGGATTCAGCCGTTTTCCGGGGACTATCGGCTGTGTCCCGGGTGCTGGTCCCGAGGAGCGGCTGCGCGCCTTTATCCGGGCGATGTTCTACCGGCTGCACAGCCAGGAAGGGTGGGGCGGCATCGCCGGGCGGGGCCGGCTGATCGCCCGGGAACTCCTCGAGCCCAGTCCGGCCTTCGAGGCGGTTATTGACCGCTATGTCAAGCCGCACCGCGACCTGCTGGTGGCCATTCTCCGAGATCTCTCCGGCAGTGCCAACCCGGAAAAACTCCTCCCCTGTGCCATTTCGATCATCGGCCAATGTATCTATTATGCCATGGCCTCGCCGGTTATCCACAAGATCAGTCCCGATAATGCCCCGACCGAACACAACCTTGACCGCCTGGCCGATTTTGTCTGGCGTTTTTCCCTTGGCGGTATCACCGCAATCACCACTGAAACGCCCCCACAGAGCTCAGAACTCCTATGAAAAAACGCCTGCGCATTGTCCTTCTCCTCCTGATAGTGGCCGGTGCAGGATTCGGCCTGTTTGCCTCTTTGAACGACGGTGAAGATGCCGCAATCATCCGGTTTTCAGGGAATATCGAGGTCACCGAAGCCCAGCTGAGCTTCCGCATCCCCGGCCGTCTGGCGGAAAGGGCGGTGGCCGAAGGTGATACGGTCCGCCAGGGGCAGATTCTGGCAAAACTGGAAACCTACGACCAGCTTATCGCTCTGGCCCAGGCCGAGGCCAATCTGGCCTACGCTGAGTCGGTTCTTGCCGAACTCGTAGCCGGCAGTCGGGTTGAAGAGGTCGACCGGGCGGCGGCCAGGGTGAGCCAGGCGCGGGAAAGCCTGGCCGAGCTGCAGCACGGCAGCCGGAGCGAAGATATCGAAAGGGGTCGGGCCGAACTGGCCAGTGCCGAGGCAGCGGAACAGACGGCCAAAGTGCAGCTCAACCAGGCAAAAAACGATTTTACCCGCTACAGCAGCCTCTACCGGGAGAACAGTGTCAGCAAAAATCTCTTTGAAATCTATCAGACCGCCCTGCAGACCGCGGAGCAGCGGGTCAAGGAAGCCGAATCAAGAACCAGGGCCCAGAGGGAACAGCTTGTTCTGCTCCAGGCCGGACCCCGTGTTGAGCAGATCGATCGGGCGGCGGCGGCCCTGAAACAGGCGGAGGCCGAATACGCCTTGATCAAGGCCGGGCCCCGCCGCGAGACCATTGATCAGGCCAGAGCCAAGGTCCGGATGGCGGCGGCAGGGGTCAACCTGGCCAGGCAGCAGCTCAGCTACACCGAACTCGTTGCGCCAATGGCTGGGGTGATTCTCACTACCGCGGCGGAGGTTGGCGAATATCTCAATCCGGCCTCGCCGGTGGTGACCATCGGCCAGATCGACCGGCCCTGGCTGCGCGCCTACATCGGTGAAGGGGATTTGGGTCGGATCAAGCTTGGCCAGAAGGTGGCGGTGAGCACCGACTCCTTTCCCGGCAAGAGCTACCCCGGAACGGTCGGCTATATTGCCAGTGAGGCGGAATTCACCCCGAAAACTGTGCAGACCTTTGAGGAGCGGGCCAAACTGATGTACCGGATCAAGGTCACTCTCGCCAATCCCGACCACGAGCTCAAACCGGGCATGCCGGCTGACGGCCGCATCGAACTGGCCGAATAAGGTGGGTGAGGGGCTATGCCGAGAGAAGCAGAGCGGAACATCCCGGCGATCGTTGCCGATCAACTGACCAAGTCCTTTGCTGGAGTTACCGCTGTCGAAGAGCTGAGCCTGAAGGTCTTTTCCGGGGAGATTTATGGCCTGGTCGGACCGGATGGTGCCGGCAAATCGACCAGCCTGCGGATGCTGGCGACCATCATGGATCCGGACTCCGGTTCGGTGCGCATTGCCGGTTTCGACCCCGCCACAGCTGCGGCCCAGGCCAGGGACCAGCTCGCCTATATGAGCCAGAAATTTGGGCTGTACCAGGATCTGACCGTCGGCGAGAATATCCAGTTTTACGCCGATCTCTACGGGGTGAGCCGGAAAGGCCGCCGGCAAAAAATCGGCGAGCTCCTTGATTTCAGCCATATGCGGCCCTTTATCGCCCGGCGGGCCGGAGCTCTCTCGGGGGGAATGAAACAGAAGCTGCAGCTGGTCTGTGCCCTGATCCATACCCCTAAGGTTCTCCTGCTCGACGAGCCGACCAACGGCGTCGATCCGCTCAGCCGCCGTGACTTCTGGCGGATTCTCCACCGTCTGCGGGGGGAGGGGGTGGCCATTCTTCTCTCCACCGCCTACCTTGACGAGGCGGAGCGTTGTGACCGGGTGGGACTGATCGACCATGGTCGACTGCTCGCCACCGGTCCCCCGGCAGCGATCAAAAAGGCAATATCCGGTGATATTCTGGCGATCAGCAGCGCCAGCGATGCCCGGCGGATTGTCAATCTGCTTCGCGGCCAGCCCTTTGCCGAAAGCGTCACCCTCTTTGGCGACACCGTGCATCTGCTTTGCCAGTCTGGCAGGGAGTCTCTTGCCACAGTGACCAACCTGCTTGCTCAGGCGGCAGTCATCGACTATCGGCTTGGTTGGGTGGCACCCTCACTTGAGGATGTCTTTGTCAGTCTCCTTGGTGGCGGTGACCGGGAAAAGGGCGGGGCTCTCCAGGTTCCACAGCTTGCGGCCTCCGCCATCCGCCATGACGGACCACCCGCCGTGCAGGTGACCCACCTTACCCGCCGCTTCGGCACTTTTACCGCCGTTGACGATATCAGCTTTGCTGTGCAAAAGGGGGAGATCTTCGGCTTTCTTGGCCCAAACGGCGCCGGCAAAAGCACCACCATACGGATGCTCTGCGGGCTGCTCGGGCCAAGTTCGGGCGAAGGCACGGTCGGCGGCAGCGACATCCGCCGGGAGGCCGAAAAGATCAAGCAGCATATCGGCTATATGAGCCAGAAGTTCTCCCTCTATGAAGACCTGACGGTCAGTGAGAATATCGATTTTTATGGCGGCATCTATGGCCTTGCCGGCAACCGCCTGGCCGAGCGTCGTTCCTGGGCTCTAGCCCTGGCCGGTCTTGTCGAGCACCAGACCAGCCTCACCGCAACCCTCAGTGGCGGCTGGAAACAGCGGCTCGCCCTGGCCTGCGCCATCCTCCACGAACCGCCGGTGACCTTTCTCGATGAGCCGACCAGCGGGGTCGACCCGATCAGCCGTCGCCGGTTCTGGGAACTCATCGCCGCCATGGCCGGGCAGGGCATAACCGTCTTCGTCACCACCCACTACATGGAAGAGGCCGAGTACTGCGACCGGATCGCCTTGATCTACGGGGGAAAAATGATCGCCTCCGGCTCACCTCTCCAGTTAAAGACCGAGGCGATGCACGACGCTATCATCGATCTGCGCTGCCCGGATCCTCAGGCACTGCTCGCTCCGCTCAAGGCACTGCCGGAAATCCGTGATGCCGTGCTGTTTGGTGCCGGCCTTCACCTCGTTGCCCCGGATGGTCCGGCAGGCGAAGCGGCGGTGCATCGCCTGCTGGCCGACCGCCACAGCGCCGAAATTACCGTTGAGCGGATTATGCCGAGCATGGAGGATGTGTTTATCTCCCTGATCGAGGAGGTTGACCGACAGGGCGGCTCCGGTCCGGCAGGTGAGGTGGTGCCATGAACCTGCGCCGCCTGGCCGCCGTGGCCCGCAAGGAGACCTTGCACCTGCTCCGTGACTGGCGCAGTTTGACCCTCGCCCTGGCGATCCCACTGCTCCTTATTCTCCTCTACGGCTATGCCCTGACCCTTGACCTGCGCAATGTGCCGACGGTGGTCTGGGACCAGGGGAGAACGGCTGAGAGCCGTGAACTGCTCAGCCTTTTTGCCGGCTCCCCCTATTTTGCCATCAAAGGCTACCGGGAAAATTACCGCCAGCTTCAGGAGGACCTTGACCGTGGCCGGGCGATGGTGGCCATCGTTGTCCCCGGCGACTTTGCCGCCAGGGTGCAGGCGGCGCAGCCGGTGCAGATCCAGATCCTCGGCGATGGCAGCGACGCCAACACCTCCCGCCTGGCGATGAACTACGCCGCGACTATCGGGGCGATCTATGCCCGCACCGTCACCGCGGAGCGGATGCTTCTGCAAGGGCGGGGCGAACTCCGGCAACCGGTCGATCTCCAGCAGCGGGCCTGGTACAACCCCGGCTTGCGGAGCGAAAATGTGCTCATCCCGGGGATAATCGCCCTGGTGATGATCGTCGTTGCCGCCCTGCTCACCAGCACGACCATTGCCAAAGAGTGGGAAACCGGCACCATGGAACAGTTGATTGCCACGCCGCTGCGCGGCCCGGAGCTGCTCTTTGGCAAGATCGTCCCCTATTTCGTGATCGGGATGATCGATGTCGCTCTGGCGGTGCTGGTGGGCAGGTGGGTCTTTGCGGTACCGATTGTCGGCAACGCCGCCCTGCTCTTTGCCATGTCGGCCCTGTTCCTCACCGGGGCGCTGTTTTTTGGCCTGCTGCTCAGCATCA
>JAZBOD010000475.1:0-3036 GCA_036350955.1 Desulforhopalus sp.
AAAAACCAATCCTTCCTCGACTGCTGGTTCAACCCGGCGGTGCAGGAGTGGCTCAGCGACGCGGCAAAAAAATTCTAAACCAGACAGCAGATCGCTTTGCTCTAAAACCTAAGAGGAGCCGAAGAGAACCACCATGCCGGAGAGACTGAAGTTGAGCAAAAGAGTGTGGCGGGCTGTGGATCTGCCACGCCGCCTGCAACGGCTGCTGCTCGCGCCGGGCAATGCCTGGCGGCGGCGCTTTACCGCCATGGACTACGTGCTGTTTACCCTGCCGCCGGAAATATCTGCACTGCCAGTGACTCGCGGCTGGCTCCACAGTCGCCTTCAGGGCGAAGTGCCGTGGAGTATTTTTTCATTGGCCGAAGCCTTCCAGCGGATCGCCGCCGACCCGCGGCTGAAGGGAATCGTCCTCAATGCCGGTGGCCTTGATCTGCGCATGAGCCAGGCAGATATCCAGGCCCTCCGTGGCCATCTGCTTGACCTGCGCCGCCAGGGCAAACGGGTAGTATTCTTTGCTCATGGCCTGAATACCAGCGCCTACTGTCTGGCCAGCGCCGCTGACGATATCGTCCTCCAGCCCGGAGGAGAACTGGCCGCCACCGGCCTGCGCAGCACGATCACTTTCCAGCGGGATGCCCTCGCGGCAATCGGCATTGAAATCGAAAAAATCGCCATCAGTCCATACAAAAGCGCAGCGGACACCCTGACCCGCAGCACCATCTCTGCCGAGGCGGAGGAGCAGTTCAACTGGTTGCTCGATTCAATCTACGAAGGAGTGCTCAAGACCATTGCCCGCGGGCGGGGGATAGCCATTGCCGCAGCCAAAACCATGATCGACGGAGCACCCTACACCGCTGCCGATGCCCTGGCGGCAGGCTATATCGATGCGGTATGCAATGAGGAGGCTTTGCCGGAATACCTGCAAAGCAGACACCTCCTCCCCTGGCGGAAGGTGGCAAGAAAATTGCCGATCAGCCTGCCTCCATCTGGCGGCGGGTACGTTGCGGTGGTGGAGATCAACGGCGCAATAGTCCCCGGAAAAAGTCACCGACCACCGTTCCCTCTCCCCTTACCACTGGTTGGCGGTGCCCGGAGCGGCGACGAGACGGTGGTGCGCCAGATCCGCCAGGTGACGCGCGACAGGAGTGCGGCGGCACTGATCGTTTTCGTCAACAGTCCCGGAGGTTCGGCCACCGCCTCAGAGGCGATGGCCGCCGCCCTGGACAATCTGGCGAAAACCCGCCCGGTGGTGATCTGCATGCACAGCCTTGCCGCTTCCGGCGGCTATTACGTTGCCACCCCTGGCTCCTGGATCGTCGCCCAACCGGGAACGCTCACCGGCTCGATCGGGGTGCTCAGCGCCAAAGCCTATACCCAAGGGATGTTCAGCAAGTTGCGGATGAACCGGCTCGAATTCAGCCGCGGTGCCAACGCCACCATCGGCAGCGATGTCAGCCCGCTCACCCAGACCCAGCGCGCCCAATACCAGCAACGGGTTGACCATATCTACCACACCTTCACCAGGCGGGTTGCCGAATCCCGGAAAATGACCGAAACGACGGTTGATGCGGTAGCCGGCGGACGGGTATGGACCGGAGCACAGGCGATTGATCATGGCCTGGTTGACGAACTGGGCGGAATCGAGGCAGCCCTGCGCAAGGCGAGAAATCTTGCCGGCCTGGCCGATGATGCACCACTGAAGTTTGTTAAAGACAAAAAACGGCCGATCGGACCTCTGCTCGCCGACTATGCCAATCCCGGAGCCGACATTTTTCACCTGACCGACAATGTGCGGCTCTTTTACAGCGGCAAACCGCAGATGCTTCTGCCGTTCAGTATCGAATGGCACCCATGACGGACATTGACCGATGATCACCCCATTCAGCCTGAAAACCCCGAGCCGGATCGTGTTTGGCGCAGGCTGCCTGAAGGGCCTGGCCGATGCGATCAGCGGTTACGGGCGTCGACCGCTCCTGGTCCTCGGCGGAAAATCGTTTGCCGCTTCCGACCACTTTGCCAAAATGACCAGCTCCCTGCAGCACCTGGGCCTTACCTGGCAGACGACCCAGATCTCCAGCGAACCCTCCCCCGGCCTGATAGACCAGGCAGTTCTTGCTGCCACCGACGCCGGAATTGACCTGGTCGTCGCCATCGGTGGCGGTGCCGCTGTCGATGCCGGTAAGGCGATCAGCGCCATGCTCATCGAAGGTGGTCCAGTCAGCCGCTTTCTCGAAGGGGTCGGTACGACCAGACCGAGCGGCCGAAAGCTGCCGTTCATCGCCGTCCCCACCACCGCTGGAACCGGTAGCGAAGCCACCGCCAACGCAGTGCTCAGCGAAGTGGGCCAGAGAGGATTTAAAAAATCCCTGCGCCACGACCGCTATCTTCCCGATCTCGCCCTGATCGATCCGCTCCTGACCCTCTCCTGTCCGCCCCGGCTGACCATTGCCTGCGCCATGGATTGCTTCACTCAGCTGGTGGAGGGCTATCTCTCGACCAAGGCCTCGGCACCGACCGATGCCCTCGCCCTTGAAGGCCTGCAAGCAGTGGCCAGGTCTCTGCAGGCGGTCTGCCTGGACGGCGGCAACCTGTCGGCGCGCAGCGATCTTGCCTACGCCGCCCTGCTCTCCGGCATCGTTCTCGCCAATGCCGGACTGGGCACCGTCCACGGCCTGGCGGGAACAATCGGCGGCCTCGCGGCTATCCCCCATGGGGTGATCTGCGGCAGCCTGATGGCCCCAGCCAACCGCCTCACCCTGGCCCGATTGCGGAAAACCGGCGGCAACCATCCGGCACTTGGTAAATACTCGATACTCGGCAAGATTTTCAGTGGAACAGAGCGGGCAGCCGATCAGTGGTACCAGGATTTTTTCATCGCCGAACTGGAACGGCTCAGCACAGGACTGCAGATCCCCCCCCTCTCTGCTTACGGGCTAGGAAAGGACGATATTCCAAGGATTATTGCCGCAAGCGACAACAAAAACAACCCCCTGCCACTCACTGAAGAAGAGCTGACATCTCTGCTGGCCACCCGGC
>JAZBOD010000476.1:0-2525 GCA_036350955.1 Desulforhopalus sp.
CGTCGGCCAGAAGGAAGACCCGACCAATTTCCTGCTCATGCACGCTATGGGCCCCAACGTCGCCGGGGTGATTGGCTCAGCGGTCTCGGCAGGAGTGCTGCTCTCCCTCTTCGGCCGCTAGGCTGCCGCCTCTCCCCGAGAGCTTTTCCCCTGAGAACAAGTGGAGAGGCGGCTTAAGGAGGAGGCGCGGGCTTTTTGCTTGAAAACAGTCCGGCAATGCGGTACTGGTAACAGGTAACGTTGTTATCATCAAAAAGAACACTGCTTTCTTTTTCAGATATTTTAGTGCATAATTTCAAATAGTTTTTAATTTTTCAAGATTAATAACGCCTCTTCGCCATACTTCCTTCGCCTTGGTTCTTTGGCGGAGATCGAAGGCTTAAGGCAACCTCTAACGCCTCGCAAGCAACACCGAAATGGTAGATGAACTCAACGCAGATATCCACCAACGTCTGGAAAAAGCGGTACTCGAGGTTTTTTCCAACTCCGATTTTCACCGTGCATCGATCCGGGATATTGCCGCCCGTGCCGGAGTCAGCTTTACCACCATCTACAAGCACTACGGCAGCAAAGAGCATCTGGTCTTCGCCTTTGTCGACATCTGGATGGGAAAATTGACCGACAGAATTGTCGATCACCTGCAGGGCATAGAAAACTTAAAGGAGAAACTGCGCAAGGTGTTCTGGCTCCAGCTTGATTACTATGAACGACACGAAGGTCTCGGCCGGATAGTGTTCATGACCCTGCCGATGAAGACCTGGATGAGCGATGCCAGTTTTGCCCAGCCAAGAATGATGTCCCTGATGATCGATGTCCTGAGCCAGGGGCAGAAAGAAGGGGTGCTAAACCCCCAGGTTCGAGCTGGTGTTCTGCTCGATTTTTTGATGGGTTTTGTGCAGCGGAGTTTCTTTATGTGGATTTTGCGAGGAAAAAAAGAGTCGCTCAGCGCACAGGCCAATGTGATGTTTGAGATGGTCTGGCAGGGTATGGCCAACCCACAACCGGGATCCAATCCTGACAAAATTGCCCGGGTACAGGACCACTAGTCCCTGAGCCCAGTGGCGCCGACAATTTCCAACCACCAGGAGAGACGCTATGAAAATATTGAAAATCGATCATCTTGGCATCGCGGTAAACGATATTGAACAGGGCAAAAAATTCTGGTCGGATATCCTCGGCCTCCATTTTGAAGGTGCCGAAACCGTCGCCGAACAGAAAGTCACTACCGCCTTTTTCCCGGTGGGCGAAAGTGAAGTCGAACTTCTCGAGTCGACCTCCCCGGATGGACCGGTGGCCAAGTTCATTGAAAAAAAAGGCACGGGATTTCAGCATGTCGCCTTTCGGGTAGAGAATATCGATGAAGCACTCAGCGAACTGAAAGAGAAGGGCATCCAGCTCATTGACCAGGTACCGAGGATTGGCGCCGGCGGAGCCCGGATCGCCTTCCTTCACCCGAAAGCTACCGGGGGCGTCCTGGTTGAGCTGTGCGAACGAAATTAACGGCGTTATTCGTCCCGACTAAAGCTGATTCAGCGGATCAAGGAGCTCGAGATGGCACACCACCCCGATTATCAGAAGTGGACTGAACTTGCAGAAAAACAGATGAAGGGCAAGAGCGTAGAGAGCCTCGAATGGCTCACCCCCGAGGGGATTCGGGTCAAGCCGCTCTACACCGCAGAGGATATTGCGGGGCTGGAGTCGGCCAATACCCTGCCGGGCCTGGCCCCTTACCTGCGGGGACCGATGGCCACCATGTATACCGGCCGTCCCTGGACCATTCGCCAGTATGCAGGCTTTTCTACAGCCAAGGAATCAAACAATTTTTACAAAAAGGCCCTTGCCGCCGGGCAGAAAGGACTTTCGGTGGCCTTTGATCTGGCCACCCATCGCGGGTACGACTCAGATCATCCGCGGGTGGCCGGAGACATCGGTAAGGCAGGGGTCGCCATTGATTCGGTCGAGGACATGAAGATCCTCTTCGACGGGATTCCCCTAAACGATATGTCGGTCTCCATGACCATGAATGGTGCGGTAATCCCGATCCTCGCCGGCTACATTGTTGCAGCGGAAGAGCAGGGGGTCAGCCACGCCCAGCTTTCCGGAACCATCCAGAACGATATCCTCAAGGAGTACCTTACCCGGAATACCTATATCTATCCCCCCGGCCCATCGATGCGGATCATCTCCGACATCATGTCCTTCAGCTCGGCGAACATGCCGAAGTACAACACCATCAGCATCAGCGGCTACCACATGATGGAGGCTGGCGCCAATTCGGTGCTGCAAACCGCCTTCACCCTCGCCGACGGAGTAGAGTACGTCAAAGCCGCGCTGAAAAGTGGCATGAGCATCGACACCTTTGCCCCGCGGCTCTCCTTTTTCTTTGGCATCGGCATGAACTTCTTCATGGACATCGCCATGCTGCGGGCGGCACGATTTCTCTGGCACCGGCTGATGAGCCAGTTCAACCCCAGAGACCCGCGTTCTTCGATGCTCCGTACCCATTGCCAGACCTCGGGCTGGAG
>JAZBOD010000477.1:0-3643 GCA_036350955.1 Desulforhopalus sp.
CCGACGTCGCCCAGGCCTTTGATACCGCACTGGATGACGGAATATATAACACCGGGTTCATCCGCGCCTCCGCCACCTACACTGCCGGAACAGTGGTCCCTCAAACCAGCTTCTTTTTTTAATAAAGAATCAGTATCCTGAGGAGCTTTCCCAGGAAAGCTCCTCCATCACTCCTCCCCCCGCCGCAGCGCCAGATGGTAATAGCGGTTGAGGTCAAACAGCCCGCCATAGAGCGGCTCATCGGCAAGAAACCGTTCCTGGAACCGGTCGTAGACCTCCCAGAAGTGGTCATCGGCGCGGTTGACCCCGTAGCGGGCGAGGCGGTGGACACTGCCGGGTGATCCATCATAGTTGTCAAGAATATCGAGAAAATCAGGCAGGTCGGCCAGGGCCACCTCAAAAAAGTAGTTGGGGTAGGAGCCGATAAACCCACGGAGGAAAACCGCCCGGTCCCACTCCGGCCGCAGCCGCTGCTCCTCACCGAACATGGTGGTGACATCGTCATGCCAGCGGTTGATTACCACCGACAGGTAGACATCTTCGGCCTCCCGGTCATTGACGAGGATCCGGACGTAGGCGAGGTTGGCGTTGTGGTCGTGGACCCGGGTAAAAAAGGAGACCCCCGGCCGGGAAACCGCCTTGAAGCCTTGAAGATAATCGGCTGCCGAGGAAAAACTCCGCGGCATCTCAGGGTACTCCTCGCCTGCGCGGAGATAGTTGTGGTCAAAGGCTATACCGATTTCAACGGGCAAGTGCCTGTCAACCAGATACTCGACAAACTCGCGCTTCGGTTCGCCAGCAGTAAAGGAGAAGCCCGCCGCCAGGGGTGACGGGGCGTAACGGAGCTTGTCCAGGTCGATGCCGCCATTCCACTCGCGCATCATTTCCCGGCGCCGCTCCCGGGGCATAAAATCGACAAAGTAGGTCTCCCCTTCCTGGCGGAGTTCATCCATATAGACCCTGGCTGCCAGCTGGTGCAGCGCATTCCCGTAGATATTGAAGCCGGCGACCAGCGAGTAGTAGATCCGCTCGAGCAGCGGGTAGTCGATGACCCAGACCGTCTCGGGCAGGTCACCAAGGGGCCCGGGGTGAACCGAGGCCGAGTCGAAGTGGCGGAAGACGGTGAGCAGCGGGGTGTCGGCGGCACTGTTTCCGGGCCAGATCGCCCGGTGGTCCAGTTCCCGGTAACGGTAGCGGCTGGCGTAATAGTCGCTGCGGCGCTGGACAAACTCCGACGCCCTTTTGCGGTAATCCTGACTGAAGAGATGCCTGGCCAGGCGCAGGTCGCTCTTTTCCACCGCCGGCATCTCGAGCAGATCGCCATAGGTCTGCAGAAAACCTGGATCTTTGATGCTGAGATCCGCCTCCGGGTCGAGAAAGAGCAACCAGAAATGGTCTCGGATAACGTTGAGCGCCACCTGCCCCTTGCAGACCGGGCCGTGGATAAAGGTCATGATGATGTACTGGATGTTATCGAGGAGAAACTGGTACCGGGCCCGTGGCGGGATCTGTTCAAAGGCCTTGAACGGGTTGGCGGCGATTTCCCGCTCATAGCCTATCCGATGCGGCTCCTCCAGCCAATCCGGTTCGATAAACAGCTGGTGCAGGCGGCGGAGACGCTCTTCGGAGAGAGAAAAGACCATATGGGTCTTGTGGACGATGGTAGTGTGGATCTTGCGAAAGCGGTAGTAAAAGCTGGTGGTCCCGGGATCGTCGTAGGGCAGTTCGGTGGCGATAATCTCGATCTTTTCGCCTGGCGGAGTGCGCGAACGGACCAGTTCGTAAAAAATCGCCGGACTGCCGGCAAAATGGAGGTGGGCGAGAAAGAGGTGTTCGTAGAGGTACCGGGCGGTCATCGCGAACTTGGCCTCGGTCCGGTTGAAAAACTCCTCCCAGCGGTCGATCTGCAGCTGATCGTCAGGAGGTATGGCCTCAAGCATCGCCTGCTGTCGGGCATCCGGGCCTTTGGCCCCCTGGGCCAGCCAGCCGGCGATAGTGGTAAACTGCTCCTCGCTGAGCGGCGGAAAACCGTAGGGCATCCCCCGGTTCGGGTGTTTCTTGAGATAGGCGCCCAATTCCTCGCCCGACTCGGCACAGGTCAGTTCGTCGGTCTCCGGGGAGAAGCTGTCGAGATGCTGGAGAGGGGTCTTCCTTTTCTGGTCAAGCAGCTGGATCAGCTGGGAGTCGTTGCTGCCATGGGTGCTGCTGCTGGCGGTGACCGAGAAGAAGCCCTTACTCCGCCACTCTGCGGTGGTTGCCGCGTCCATGAACAACCGGGTCGGGGCCATGGTCTGCAGCCGGCTGGCGTCATAGACCGCCTTTTTCGTCGCCCCGCGATCGAGCCCTTCAAAAGATTCGAGCTTTAACTGACAAGGCGAGTTGTAGCAACTGTGGCAGACTACGCAGCGCTTGACCAAAATCGGCTGAACCTCAGCCTGATAATCGATCACCCGCTCCGGCAGAGCGATTGCCACCGGCGGCAGGGCGTGCCGGCTGCAGCCGCCGAGGGCGGCAAGGGTACCAAGGAAGAGCAGAACGAAGAGAAGCAGCGACGGTTTAGTCGAGAAGATTTTAAAATTCTTCAATTTTCCTTCCCCTGTTGACAATATCCTCGATATTTTTCCGGCAATTGCTCACCGCCTCGACCATGGTCAGCAGCTCCTGCAGGGCGGGGTCATCACCGCCCAGTTCTCCCTCAGCATCGAGCAGAAGCGCTGCACCGGCGTCGAGATACCGCTGCAGGTCATTGAGGAGTTCCTTGCGCCGGGAGTGTTTCTCCTTCTCCCGGTGAAGCAGGGGAAGAATCCGCTCAATGGAATACTCCACCAGAATGTCGCGCGGAGTATTGTACTCGCTGGCGACCCGCTCAAGATTTTCCAGAGTGCGGCGGGAGATCACATAGGTCTTGGCTACCCGCTGCCGACGGCCGTCAAGGTCTTCATAGTCGGCGGCGATCAGCTGCAGTGCCCGGGTATCTTCGATAAGGTGATCGACCAGCGACTTCTGCTTGATCCCCAGCTGTCCGGCAAGGATGCTCAGGGCATCGATGGCCCGTGCCGAGAGCTTAAAGGTGGTGCGTACCGACTGCCTGCCACGCAGATCGGCACTGGACTGTTCGGAATATGCCAATCCCAGAAAGGGATCATCTCTGCCACCGACTGCCATTTTCGCTCTTCTCCCGGCACTGTTGAGGTCTGCCCTCGATTTGGAATCATCGAGGGTTCGGGTTTCTTATCCAGAGCACTTTTTACCATGCTGCCCATTGAAAAACCGTAAAAAATCGCACCTCTGCCGTCGCTCTCCGGTAACAACGGATCAGCGTGCAATCTGCAGCTGAAAAATCGGAACACGAGAGGGGGATTGCCAGCCGGGGCAAGATTGGCTATGCTGCCCGAAAAACAGCATCGCTCTGCCCTCCCCCTTATCTGGAATCCTCGTGATGTTTGCCCAACTGGAAAAACTCTACCGCATTGTCGACGACACCGTCACCTCAATCACCGCCGCGCATCCCAGAGCGGTTCGTTGCCGGCCGGGCTGTGCCGATTGCTGCCATGCGGTCTTTGATATCTCGTTTATCGAGGCGGCCCGTCTGGCCCTCTTTCTCGCGGAAAATCCACTTACCCTTACCAGTCAGCAGAAACGG
>JAZBOD010000478.1:0-3368 GCA_036350955.1 Desulforhopalus sp.
AGGTGCCCTGGAAGGTCGCACAGTCCTGGGCTGTTGTGATCCCTGCCTTGGCATAAAAACGCAGGCCCTCCTCCACCATGGTCATGGCCTGCTCGGGTGTGGGCATCGGGAGATGTCCCAGCACCCGCATGGCCGCATTTTCCTCCAACACGCCGTTCGGCTCATTAGTGCCGGGCTTGCGCTGTATCACCCCACCTTCGGGATTCTCCGTTTCGTCGGTGATACCGACCTCGTCGAGCATTCTGCTGTTGCCGGTCATCAGGTGGCCGGAAATGTGCACGAGCACGATGGGATGTTCTGTGGACACCGCATCGAGGTCATCCCGATTGGGATGTCGAAGCTCCTCGATGCCCGTATCGTCATAGCCCCAGCCGATGACCCAGCCACCGGGCTTGATCTGCTTTTCTTTGATCCAGTCCTTTAGAATCCGCTGGATATCGGCTATGGAACCTGCCTCGCCAATCGGCTTGGGGTCGAGATTTGCGGTGGCGAACTTCGCCGACTGCAGCGCCACGTGAGAATGGGGATCGAAGAACCCGGGCATGAGGGGTTTTCCCTCAAGATCAATCATTTTGGTATCCGGCCCCTTCTTTGCCATAACCGCTGCCAGGGAGCCAGTGACGAGAATGCGACCGTTCTGCACGGCCAACGCCTCAACCCGTCCCCCTTCATCAGTCATGGTCAGGATAGGTCCTCCATGGTAAATGGCATCAGCCATGGCATCCTGATCCAAAGGCGTGGATATTCCGTGTGCAGGGGCAGGAAGGCTGCCGAGTGCGAACATTCCGACGACCGCACTGGCCCCTTTGATAAAATTTCGTCTGGAGAGGTCCATACCAGCCTTTTCGAGCATGTCAACGAGCAGAGGAGGGGAGCAACTGCACCCGAATACATGACCACAAGGAATCATCTCTTTTGTTTTAATCCTCCTCATTATCCGCCCTCCTTGAGCTGTTGTGTACCAGGAAATATCTCTCAACTATGTTCGTTGGGACTACAGTGCCGGTTATCATAAAAAACAGAAAAAGGAAAGCATGTGCGGTGGGGTTGAACGGGGGACAAGGAAATTGAGATGTCCCCAGGCAATTCTTGATTGGAAAGCGCAACCCAAAGTTCAGATAGTTACTGTTAGTCGCCAGCAGTCTGGCCCCAAAAACTAATGCACCCGGCTTCGCCGCCACTGCCATTCACTGGGTGGTGTTCCTGCCTCTGCCTTGTCACCCTTTATTCCTGGGCCCAACTTATCTTCCGCTACTCCTTTAGAGTAGTGGGGATAGGTTCCTGGACTATCCATCACCTACTCCCCCTATCCGCCCATCAGCCCCAGCAACCCCACCCGGAGCAACAAATGTGACAGTGACCGCTATCGCCAGCGGCAGGCCATCAGCCCCCCACACCATCTGGCTTTTGACCGGAGCGTTGAACCCGCACATGGCGTTGAGTTCTTTGACCGCTGCGATCCTCTCTCGTCTTGAAGTGATCCCATTCAGGCCGGTGGCGATTTCGGAGAGGATACGGAGCGAGTCCTGGTGCCATCAAGGCTGACCTGAAAATCGCTCAGATCAATTTCGGCATCCAACTTTGTTTTGCGAATTCTAGAGACACCGTCGAGGGTATGAGCCCCCATTGATGACGCGATATGTGCCGGAGAGATTGACAATCTGCGACTTGAACCCCGCATCGATATTGCCGACCTGGCTCCTGTTAGGTGGATTTCTATTTTGGGAAAGAATAATACTTCCCGCGAGTTACTGTGACGACGTCGTCGCTTGCAAACTGTTCGATGATATCAGGTGGTAGATCGGAAATCGAAAACGTATCTCCCTCTGGGCCTGTCGAACGAAATACGACACTTTCGGCCCGTCTTTTCGAGCCAGAATTGAGAAGCTCGAATATCAAGATCCAGACAACGGCTTTTTCTACTTTGGTAACGGCTGGAAAATGTTTCTTTACCAGGATGCTGGCCAGTAGAACATATTCCTGCACAGGATTTCCGTCCTTTATCGCAAAGTCAATGGGAGGAATACAGAGCAGCAGATCGATTCGGTCAACGAAGTCTCGTGCTTTGGGCAGTTCCGATTCCTTTAATTCCAATTTGACCATGCGACGCCATCTTTCGGCAAAATCTAGATAGGAAACGCTATCTTGAACGTTGTCGAGTACGTTTTTCACGCTTGGTGACGAGAGCAAGGCGGATGCGGCAAAGAAAAATACTGCCCGGCCCAGGTGATGACTCTCCTGCCCTATGTGGAATACACCATCCCAGAGGGGGGCAAGCAGGTTGGGAAAAATGTAGTTTCCATCGACCTTACCGTCCACTTCATCCAGGAGAACAAATGGCAATTTTCCCTGGAGGTTGATTGATTGGATTCGCTGAAAGATGGAAAACAGATCGTCAAGAGTTCGGAAAGAGGCCACATGATATTCCAGGAACTCGGTGTCAGCAGCGATCTGTTTGGACAGTTCCTTCACGAGAAATGATTTCCCGCTTCCGGGGGTTGCAACCAGGAGCACGTTGAGTGGACGTGATGGTTTTTCCCGCTTGACATAGGTTTTGACGGTTTGCTCCAGGGCAAAAAGCTCTTTCTTGAATCCTTCGGTGCAGGTAATGAAACGACCGATCGTGCCGGCAAGATGAAGTGGCTCATCACACGATAGTGAGGCATCCGGCCGATCGTGATCATTGCCATGCTGCTCCAGCCAGATTTTCTTGATTTTATCGAGTAGAAATTCGTTGTCTTTTTCTACGAGAATGAGTGCTGGATCCATTTGATAACCTTACACATTTTCAGCCTAAAGTGAATCAACAAAGAGCATTCAAACCGATAATCAGGTAAAAGTAGAACTGTGGCAGGACAGCTCAATCCCCTCGTAAGAATGTACCTCCTAAGGAGAATGCCAGATCGATGAAGCTTAGGTCCAGTCCTGAATGGTTTCAAGAACCAAGCCCTGCCGCTTGATATCGAAGAATACCACATCACCCGAAAATTAAGCGCGGCGGCGAACCCGCAAGCAATCCCCAAAATCTGGTGTTCCACACCACTTTGCGGCCTCGATTTTAATGACCGGCCAGTCATGTGTCAAGAAATCATCCCGATTCTGGTATGGACACCCCTCCGTTATCCTTTATATATCCTAAATTCTCGGCTCATTCATGGTATTAAAACGAGACCTGATTAGAAGACATGCGACTGGTGCCGACAGGGCTCAGATACGGTGTTTCAAGGCACTTGCCGGTACCTAATGTCTGGCAACGTACTCCTTAACAACGAGGATGGGGTTTGCCTCGGTCTGTTACTTCACCTTGAGCGCCAGCACCATTGACTGTCGCGACTTTTTTATCGGCTGGTCCATACTGTGAAAATTTA
>JAZBOD010000479.1:0-8516 GCA_036350955.1 Desulforhopalus sp.
CGGCAGCCGGTCCCTCGGACTTGATGCTCTTTGCCGGGAACGCGGCCTGCGGCTCATCTCCTTTGCCGAACTGGTTGGCGATGATACCGCCGATGGCTGTTTTGCCCGGGTTGCGCCGGATGCTGCCGGACGCTACAGCTGTGAGGACGTCTATGCCACCCTCTTTCTCTGGCAGGAATTTGCCCCGAAACTCGCGGCCAACGGTTTGGAAGAGCTGTTCTTTCACGTCGAGATGCCGATTGTCGCAATCCTCGCGGAGATGGAGTCGACCGGGATCTGTATCGACACCGGGGTACTGGCCGGGCTGAAAAAGGAGTTTTCCGAGAAACTGGCCACTCTGGAAAAGGAGATTTTTGCCGTTGCCGGCCACAGTTTTAATATCCAGTCCCCCCGTCAGCTTGGCCAGGTGCTGTTTGAAGAGCTGGGTCTGCCGCACGGCCGGAAAACCAAGACCGGGTATTCAACCGACGTCAAAGTGCTGGAGAGACTTGCCGGCAAACATCAGCTGCCGGCGCTGATTCTCCGCTACCGGAGTTTTGCCAAACTCCTCTCCACCTACGTCGAGAGACTGGCAGAGCAGCAGGATCCGGCAACCGGGCGGATTCATACCTCCTACAATCAGGCGGTAACCGCCACCGGCAGATTGTCCTCCAGCGACCCCAACCTGCAGAATATTCCGATCAGAACCGAAGAGGGAGGGCGGATCCGTGCGGCTTTTGTCCCGGGAGAAGGGCTGGTTTTTCTTGCGGCCGACTACTCGCAGATAGATCTCAGGGTACTTGCCCATTACTCCCGGGACCCCGCCCTGGTCGCAGCCTTTCAGGGCGATGAAGATATTCACGCCAGAACTGCGGCGGAGATATTCGGGGTCTCTCCTCTTCTGGTGACCAGTGAGATGCGGCGGGTGGCCAAATCGATCAATTTTGGCATCGTCTATGGGATGAGTTCCTTCGGTCTGGCCAGTCAGCTCGATATCAGCAGATCGGAGGCGCAGCGCTTTATTGACCGCTATTTTCGTCTGTACAGTGGCGTGCAGCAGTTCATGGCGGATATCGTCCGCCAGGCTCGGAGCGACGGCTATGTGACTACCCTGCTCAACCGTCGCCGGACGGTTGCCGAGATCGATGCGAAAAATCGGGTGCAGCGGGAATTTGCTGAAAGAATGGCGATCAACACCCCGATTCAGGGAACCGCCGCCGATATTATCAAGCTGGCGATGATTGCCTGCCACCGGGTAATCGGTGAACAGCGGTTGGCGGCGAAAATGCTTCTGCAGATTCACGACGAGCTGGTCTTTGAACTCCCCGAAGCCGAGGTGGAGAAGACCATCGCCCTGATCAGGCCGGCGATGGAAGAGGTGATCCGCCTGCTGGTACCCCTGCGGGTCAATTTTACTGTGGGCAGAAATTTAGCCAAATAGCCCGGAGCGAGGAGTGACATGAGCGGTATAGGCGGCACAAGGGACGCAATTGCCGAAACCAGGTTGTTTATCCGTTATGCGGTACCGGAGGAGGAGCAGGCGGCAGCGGCTCTGCTCCTGAATCGATACCGGGATAACCCGATGGTTCTTCGGCTGCTCAGTGAGCATTACCGTAATCTGCCGGAGGCCTGCGAGCAGGCGGTGGTCAGGGTTGTCGAGATTGCCCGTCAGCAGGGGGTGTTTCTCCTTACGGCAGTGACTGCCGGGAGCGCCTTCCTCTATGCGCTGTCCAGCGACGCTGTGGTCTATCTTGGGCCGTACCGGATGGAACTGGAGCAGGAAATTCTCGAATTTTTCGGCTTTGCCGGGCAGCAGGAGTATCTCGCCCACTGCCCTCCTGTCGAAACATTGCGGGAATTTGCGCAAGTGGAGGCCGGTCTGCCGGTCTGCTGTCCGGTGTGCGGGGTAGCGGAAGGAGAGTCCCATCTGCTCGGCTGCAGTGTTGAGATCTGTCCCTGGTGTGACGGCCAGTTGACCAGCTGTGGCTGCCGTTTTACTCAGCTCAAACTCGAAGAGATAGAGACCGATGAGCAGTTGGCGGCTTTTGAGAGGATTCTTGGTGAAAAAGGGCGGATCGCCTTTAAAGCCGAACACCGTCCCGCTTACCCAGGGACCAGCACCGGGCTGGATAAGGGGTGATTGCCGGCAGGGCACACTGCCGAGACCGCCCCGCGGAAGATCACGGAAAACCTGCGGGCACCGGCGAGAAGCTCACCGGGTGCCCGCAGGAAAGGTTTACGGTATCAGGGTTCGCGGATATCGATTGATTTAAGGTAGCGGTACACATCGGAGTCGGAGGAGATCACCAGCGAGGTGTTTGAGCCGACGATATCCTGATAACTCTCCAGGGTTTTGAGAAAGGCGTAAAACTCCGGATCCTGGGAGTAGGCATCGCCGTAGATCCGGGTTGCTTCGGCATCGGCCTTACCCTTGATGGTCACCGCTTCGCGGTTGGCCTCGGAGATGATCTCCTTTAACCGCCGCTCGACAGTGCCGAGAATCTCCGCCTTCTCGCCTTCACCCATTGAACGCTTCTCGGCGGCGATCCGCTTCCGCTCGGAGATCATCCGTTCGTAGACCACCAGGCGCACCGAATCAATATAGTTGACCCTTTTGAACATCACGTCGATCAACTCGATGCCGTACTGCGGGGTGATTTTGGCCGCGGCTTCCTTGACCATTCTGGCAATCTCGTCGCGGCCATTCACCGGTTTGCTGCCGATACTTGCCCGCGGGGTGGTTGGTGACATGGTATCAAGTGACCAGTCCGAACTGCGGATAATTTCGATGAGGTCGTTCTTGTTGATCATATCCCGGATGGTACCGTTAATGATATCGCTGAGCAGGTTCTGTGCTCGGGCCTCATTGCCCACCGCCTGGAGGAAGCGCAGGGCGTCAACGATTCGCCAGCGGGCGGTGGCGTCGAGATAGATAAAGGTCTTGTCGCCGGTGGGGATCTGGTTGGGCTCACCGTCCCAGATCAGTACCTTCTTCTCAAAGGTCTGGGTCTGCTGGATAAAGGGCATCTTGAAATGGAGGCCGGCATTGGTCACCGGCTCCCCGACCGGAGCGCCGAACTGGGTAATCACCGCCTGCTTGCCCTCCTCGAGGATGAAAAATCCGTCATAGATAACCACCATGACGAGCAGAACAAGACCGACAAGAAAAAACTGGGCTATCTGTTTCATTTTTTGTTTCCTTTTAAGAGCAGGCTATTTTTGCAGACCGGCCGCCGGCAGGGCATTGCCTGAGGTGATGTTGAGCAGCGGCAGTGGTGACTGCTGGTCCTGGTCGATGACATAGACCGACTCGACGCCGGGGAGAATGCTCTTCATCGTTTCCAGATACATCCTGGTCCGGGTGACGTCCTTGGCGTTGCGGTACTCGGCGAGGATATCCCGGAAACGCTGGGTCTCACCTTCGGCATCGTTGATCCGTTCCGCCTGATAGCCGTAGGCCTCTTCGATGATCTTTTTCGCATCACCGTCGGCCTTGGGAATGACCCGGTTAAAGATCTCCTCGGCCTCATTGACCAGCCGTTTCATATCCTGGTCGGCCTCGTTGACCTCGTTAAAGGCCGGTTTGACCGGGTCGGGCGGGTTGATGTCCTGAAACTGAACAGTGCCGATAGTGACGCCGCTGGCCCCTGGCGGAAAGAAACCGTCCAGCTGAGCCTGCATCTCGGCTTTGACCGTGGCGGCGAGCAGATCGCGGTTGCTGAGGACGTAGTCAAAATCCATATTGCCGACCACCCGGCGGGTGACGCTCTCGGAGATATCGCGGATCGCCTGACGGATATCGGCGACCATGAAAAGATAGGCGTACGGGTCGCCGACTTTGTACTGGACGATCCAGGCGATGTCGATGACGTTTTTGTCGGCGGTAAGGGTCAGTGACTCCATCTCGTAGCCCCGGCGTTCAATCGCAGTACTCTGCCCTGGGACCCGGGTGCGGAAACCGAACTCTTCTTTCCTGATGCTCTCCACATCCACCTTGTAGAGTTTGTCGATATAGGGAATCTTGAAATGCAGGCCGGAGGGGGCACTGCGGGAGAATTCACCCAGGCGGAGGATGACGCCAACCTCACCGGGGGCGATTTTGAAAAAGGAGGAGTAGACTCCCTGCAGGACAATGATAATGGCGACCACCGCCAGCAGTTTGGCTACCCCGGCAAAGGGTGAAGAGGGCTTGGAAGGGGGGGGGACGGGGCCATCTCCTGGCGGTGGCTTTTTATTATCTGCAAAAAAATCCTGTATCTTATTGATGATCTGGGCGACAACTTCTTCCGGGGTTTGGGGCTTGTGCTTTTTTCCCCAGGGTGGTTGCTGGTCCTGATTGGCCATGAATGTTCTCCTGAAAAAGGGGCTCTCGGCAATCCCTGTCCGCCATCTCCGCGACACCGAAACTATGGCGGTGAGGATGCCTGTGGTATCCGTTGAAGGTTAATAAGTAATAACAGACAGGGGCGATTGCAATCTGAATCGACCGTCATTTTCCGAATTGCGCCTTTGCCGCTGCCAGGAGGTCCCCCGGAAAAGGCCAGCTCAGGCCAAAGCCAGCAACCAGCAGAGGACGCAGAGCGACCAACTGATCGCCCCCAGGGTGGTCTGCAAGGTAAAAGAGTCCCGCAGTGCCAAAAACCAGGGTAGACGGACCAGATTGCCGAAGATCAGACCGCTCAGCAGGCCAAAGAGGTGGCCGCCGAGATCGGTACGCTCCCCGCTCGAACCCAAAAATGCCAGCAGGGCCAGGCCGGTCATGATCGGGATGAAAACGTGGAGGAGGGGGCGACCACTTTTGCCGGCATGGCTGATGGTGCAAAGCATGCCGATGACACTGAAAATTGCCGTGGAAAAACCGACAAACAGGTGGCCGGGGCCGTGACCGAGGACGTTGAGCAGGTTACCGAGGACGGCACTGCCGAGCAGAGCCAGGAGACCGATGCCGTTGCCGGTAAGGTGGAAAAAAAAATGGAGAAGCAGGCCTCCGAGCAGACAGTTGCTGAGCAGGTGGCCGATATCGGCATGCAGGGTTAAGGGGGTGACCAGCCGGTACCATTGGCCCCCGTGAAGTATTGCCGCCGAATCGCCTGCCCCGGCGGCAAACCAACTCGATTGCTGGTGCCAGTCGCCAGTTATCGAGTAGAGCAGTGCCAGGCCGCCGGCCACGACCAGGCTCATCCCGCGGAACATTGGCGTGTACTCGTCGGTGTCCCCTTCCGCGGGTAGCGGCCAGTGACGATTTTCCTCCCGGTAGCGGTAAAGTTCGTAGAGAGCCCTTTCCTGGTTCTCTGCAATGACCGAAATTTCCTGCCTGCCATCGGCCAGGGTGCGGATTCGGTGGTCAATGGCAGCGGCTGAAAGGACCAAAGAGGAGGTGTTCAGGGTCTCAGGGTCTGCGGTGTTGAGTACCGAGACCTCCCAATGATGGTCCGGATCAGAGACCATGGTCCGCCTGGGTGTCGCAGCTCAACAGGAGTATGCCGCTGGGGGTGGGAGGGGAGTGCTGTACTGGTGCCGTTGGCCACCACCACCCCGGCCCATAAAGTGAGAGGGCCGGGGCGGCAGGATCAGCCAAGCTTATCCATGGTGATGACTGGGCCAAATTTCTCCCTGAGCTGAAGCAGTTCGGCCTTTTGGGTTGTGTACACGGTAAACAGGGTCTGCGGGATACCCGCCTCCTTGCTGTACGCCTCCCGCTGGAGATCGATTCTGGCGGTGATATTGTCGATATAAAGAGCAAACTGCATATCATAGAGTGATTTCGGGTAGGATTTGCCGATGGCGGCAAACAGCTGGTGCAGGTCGTCATATTTCGGCAACAGGCCTATCGGGGTAGAGATTGCCCCGACGTCGTCATTGGCGAAAAGTTCCAGCCAGCCAAGCCATACTTTGACGTCCTTTTTCTCGCCGAGCAGGCCCTTGCCGCTCCCACCACGATTTTCATGGGTGAGAAAGTAGTTGAGCCCGGCCATTATCGGTCGAGTCGCTTGAGAGAACTTGACCGAATTAAAAAAGGTAAACTGGGCTTGCATGTAATCGGCCAGTGCCCCCGGAATGAACGGGGCATTTGCCCAGGGCTGACGATTGACTCCGGTTGCCCCGACCTCGGTGGCGGTAGCTTTGGAGACGATCGAGGCCCCGATGACCACCCCCTCATCGGCATTGCGGGCAACCCATACCGGCGGCATAGTGTCGGAGTCTCGTCCGGAATAGGTGATCACCTTGACCGGAACCCCGGCCGGATCTTCGGACAGGGCAGTATTATGGTTGGTAATGGCTGATGCGAGCAGGGTGCAGCGGGAGTTTTTATGGGACATCGGCACCGGCTTGCCCTGGGCGTCGACTTTGCCTTTATGCCAGGGGCCTTGAAAATTGATGCCGGATTCCGGAGGCGGTTCTCCGTTGCCCACCCAGTAGGGTACCCCGTCGGCAATGAGGACGTTGGACCAGATAACTTCCGTACGGTCACCACGGAGACAATCCATCAGGAAGGGGTCGCCCTCCCGGTTGACATCTTCGACGATGCCGAAGATGCCCTTTTCCGGGTTAATCGCCCGGAGCACTCCATTCCGGTCGATCCAGAACTGGGCGAGGTCGTCACCGATGAAGTCGCTGCCCACCATGGCGGTGGTGGTTTTGCCGCAGCCGGACGGTGCTGCCCCGGCAAAAAAGGTCTTTCGGCCACCCGGTCCGGTCATCCCGGTGATAAACATATGTTCGGCAAGCTGTTTTTCGACCTGGTAATAGGTGGCGTAGTCGACGCTGAAACGGTGGTTGCCTTTTTTGAGCAGCAGGGTATTGCCGGCGTAGGTGCAGAAGGTGGAAAAGGTGGTCATCCAACTCCGGTCCATGAAGATCCGTGCATTGGGGACGTCCGCCGAGGTGTTGGCGCCCTGGGCGTGAAGGTTGGTGAAGAAGAGTGCCGCCCGTTGTACTTCGGCGTCAAAATCGCTGAAGCAGTTGCGGTAGAGGAGTTCAGCAGAGTGCAGGACGTAGCCTGACGAGGAGATCTCTATGGCCGGAACCGTCGCTTCTGCGCCGACCGGGCCGCGGCTGTAAAAGCCGACGATCATCGTCATGCCCGACATGATCCCGGGCATGTACCGGGTAACATAGGCTATCCCCTCGTCCCGTGACACCGACTTGGCGAGCGAACTCATCTGCTCACCTTGGTTGATGATGTAAAAAGTCTGATTTACCAGCCTGGCCTGGTCCTCAGGGAGGTCAAAATGAATTGTATGGCCTGGTTTGCGCAGTTGGCGCTCTTCATCTTTCTCCAGGGCATAGTCCCGAATCCACTGGACGTCTTCAGGGGAGCCACTGTTGATAAAAACTGCCTCAGGACGGCACAGAACTATGGCGTTGGCCACTTTGATCAGGGCTTCTTCAGTGGTGATCCTGGCCAGTTTTTCCTGTTGGCTTGCGGAGAGTTTTTCGACAAAGACCTTTCGGGCCGCGGAGATTGTCGCTATCCCACCGCCAACTTGAAGAATATCTTCGCCTTTTTTTAATTCAAGCATCCTCTGCTCCTCGGGTGACTGCGTCTAGCCTAGTTCTCATCCCAAAACTGCCCTTTTGTTTGGTATCTTCGGTACGCTCTACATTTTACCCTCTAAATATCCGCTGGGTGCCTGTGGTAAAAAGTATCGCTTGCCTTGATCTCAAACCAAAATGCCTGGTTTTCGGACAGAAACTAACCTATACATTAAAGAGAACTGTTGCCGGTTGCTTACCGATTCCAAACGCTGCCATAATATGAGCATTTTCCGGTTCCGTCAAGGGAAGGATGCAGGACCTGATGGAATAGACAAAAGAGAAAAACTCCTTTGATTTTATAGATATTGTCTCGTCTCAATGTACCTCTAAAATGTCAGGATCGGTCTGTTGGAATTCATTTCTGGTTGGTTTTTGCATCAGCGGTTATGATCTAATTCAAGGGGTTATCTGACCTTGATCGTCACTTCCGGTAGTCTGGCGGCAATTCCTGATTTTTTCACCGTGACTGTTTATCGGTTATCCCCGGTGGAATGGACGATTGCAACTCGGCCTGAATCGTGCTATAGGGCATCGACTCCGTCGGCGCCGTTGTTGCAGAGCAGGAGCTGAGAACACCTTTATTTCGGGCTGGTGGTGAAAAAGAGATATTCTCCGCTGAGGCGTCTGGGCGGGAACAGAAGCAAAAAAAGGCCGCAGCCCAACCGGGCTGCAGCCTTTTCGCACCTTGAAAAACCCCCTTTGCAGAGTGGTTTTTCACGAACTCCCTCCCCCGTTGCCCGGGGGCTTGACTGTATGTTGGTGCCGAAGGCGAGACTCGAACTCGCACGAGGATACCCCCACTAGACCCTGAACCTAGCGCGTCTACCAATTCCGCCACTTCGGCAACGGGCTTGAATATGCTGTCTGGGCGTTTTTTTGTCAAGACTTTCTTCCCAGGCGCAAAAAAATTCTTATTGATCGACCCTCCTCGATGAAGATTTATACAGATATTGCAGATATCAACCAGCATTTCGCCGGTGCCTGTGTCACCATCGGCA